>JBJTIX010000316.1:0-11386 GCA_046095205.1 Opitutia bacterium | reverse complement strand
CTTCGCCGACGGGACCGCCGCCGAAGCCCCCGCAGGGACACCCCGCACGGCGACCCTCGCCGAAGGAAACCGCCGCATCATCCGCATCGAGAACCCCGAAGTCCCCGTCGAACTCCTCACCACCTTCCAACGATGAGCTATCGTCTCTACATCCCCGGCCCCCTCACGGTCTCCGACTCCATCATCCGGGCCATGGCCAGACCCATGGTCGGGCACCGCTCGGGCGATTTCGTCAAACTTTATAATGACATGCAGCCCCGGCTGCAGTCGATGTTCTTCACCCAGGACCCCGTCTACCTCTCCACCAGCTCCGCCTGGGGCGTGATGGAGGGCGCGCTCCGCAACGTCTGCCGCAAGGGCGTGCTCAACTGCATGAACGGCGCCTTCTCGGACAAGTGGAACGACGTCGCCAAGCGTTGCGGACGCCCCGCGGAGGCGCTCCAGTTCGAATGGGGCACCCCCGTCGACCCCGCCGCCGTCCGCAAGGCCCTCTCGACCGGCAAGTTCGACTGCATCACCTTCATCCATTCGGAAACCTCGACCGGCACGCTCTCCCCGATCGAGGCCATCATGGCGGTGGTCCGCGAATTCCCCGACGTCATCTCGATCGTCGATTCGGTCAGCTCCTTCTCCACCCTGCCCATCCACAAGGACAAGCTGGGCATCGACATCCTCCTGACCGGCTCCCAGAAGGCCCTCGCCCTGCCCCCCGGTCTGGCGATCGTCTCGGTCAGCGAGCGCGCCCGTGAGCGGGCCCGCCAGTCCGCCGACCGCGGCTACTACTTCGACCTGATCGAGTTCCACGACAACCATGCCAAGGGCATGACGCCGTCCACCCCCTGCATCTCCCTCCTCTACGGACTCCAGCAGAAGCTCAACGAGGTCGAGGCCGAAGGCCTGGAGAACCGCTACGCCCGGCACCTCCGGCTCAACGAGCGCATGCGGGCCTGGGGCCTGGCCAAGGGCTTCCCGCTGCTGCCCGCGCCCGAGTTCGGCACCCGCGGCCTCAACTGCTTCCGCAATGCGCGCAACGCCGACCTGGAGCGTCTCAACGAGACGCTGAAGTCGCGTCATAAGATAGTCATCGACGGGGGTTATGGTAAGCTGAAGGGGAAGACCTTCCGCATCTCCAACATGGGTGATGAAACCGACGAAACCGTGGCCCGCCTGATCGCCGCCCTCGACGACGCGTTCGCCGAGCAGGGGATGTGACCGATTTGACAGTCGGTTATCATCCTTAGCATGCCCAAGAAGCCACAGAAGAAGACCGAGACCGCCGCTCCCGCCGGCGGCAAGACCCTCGTCATCGCCGAAAAGCCCTCGGTCGCCGGAGACCTCGCCAAGGTCCTCAAGGTGCCCAAGGCGACGAGCGACCATTACGAGAACGACGAATGGGTGATCTCGTCCGCCGTGGGCCACCTCGCCGAGCTCGTCGAGCCGCACGAGCTCAATCCCGACTGGAAGTCCTGGACCCTGCGCAACCTCCCCATCCTCCCGGCCCAGTTCGACGGGCACATCTCGAAGGAGGTCCTGCGCACCCGTTCCGAACGTGGATCCGGAGAGCGCTTCCAGGTCCTCAAGAAGCTGATCCAGCGCAAGGACGTCGGCTCGGTCGTCAACGCCTGCGACGCCGGCCGCGAAGGCGAGCTGATCTTCCACATGGTGTGCGTGCTCGCCGGCTCCAAGCTGCCCGAGCGGCGCCTCTGGCTCACCAGCATGACGCCTTCGGCCATCCGCGAGTCGTTCGACCACCTCCTGGATTCGGAGGTAAAGGCGGGGCTGCGTGCCTCCTCGATCTGCCGGTCCCAGTCCGACTGGATCTTCGGCCTGAACTTCACCCGCGCCGCCTCCAAGATGCTGGGCGGCGGCAAGATCAGCAAGGAGAGCGTCCACCCGGTCGGCCGCGTCCAGACCCCGACGCTCATGCTGGTCGTCCGTCGCGAGCTGGAGATCCGCAATTTCGTCCCCAAGGCCTTCTGGAAGGTGGAGGCGGACTTCGGGATCAAGGCGGGGCAGTACCGCGGCGCCGCCCAGGTTCCCGGGGTGCAGGACCGCAAGGAGGCGGAACGGTTCTTCGAGGAGGCCCAGGCCCGTGCGCTGGCGGAGGACGTCCGCAAGGCGGGCTCCGGCGTCGTCAGCGACGAGAAGAAGCCGAAGAAGGACTCCGCTCCCCGGCTGTTCGACCTCACGACCCTCCAGCGCGAGGGCAACCGCCGTTACGGCTTCTCGGCCAAGACCACCCTCGGCGTCGCCCAGGCCCTCTACGAGAAGCACAAGGCCCTCACCTACCCCCGCACGGACTCGCAGCACCTGCCGGAGGACTATGTCGCCACCGCCAAGGAGGTCCTCGGGCAGCTGGCCTCCGGGCATTCCGCCGGCGAACACGCCCGCACCGCCCTTTCCAGCGGATGGGTGGACTCCGCGGGACGCCGGGTGTTCGACAACAAGAAGGTCAGCGACCACTTCGCGATCGTTCCCACCGGGACCATGCCGGTCGGCCTGACCGACGTCGAACAGCGCATCTACGACCTGGTCGTACGTCGCTTCATCGCGGTGTTCTTCCCCCAGGCCGAATTCGAGGAGACCGTCCGCACGACCCGCGTCGGCGAACACACCTTCCGCACCACGGGCAAGGTGCTGGTCGTGGCCGGATGGCGTGCGGTCTGGGGCCAGGAGGCCGAGGCGGAGGAGGACAGGGACAAGGAGGGCTCGGCCAGCCTGCCGCCCATCACCGCCCAGGACGGCGATCCGGCCAAGGCCGGCGTCATCACGGTCGAGGTCAAGGAGGATGCCACCAAGCCCCCGGCCCGCTACAACGAGGCGTCGCTGCTCGGTGCCATGGAGAACGCCGGCAAGCTCGTCGACGACGAGGCGCTGGCGGAGGCCATGAAGGAGCGCGGTCTCGGCACCCCCGCCACCCGCGCCTCCACGATCGAAGGCCTCCTCGGCCAGAAGTACATCGAACGTCAGGGCAAGGAGCTCGTCCCCATGGGCAAGGCCTTCAAGCTCGAGCGCTTCCTCTCCGGCAACGAGCTCCTGCTGCTTGCCGACCCGGTCCTGACGGGCGAGTGGGAGCATCGCCTCCGCGAGATGGAGCGAGGCAGCCTCGAGCCCAAGGTCTTCATGGAGGGCATCCGCGGCCAGGTCGCCGAGATGATCGAGAAGATCCGCAAGCGGATCGACACACCGGTCGCGGCCGAACCGGTCGTACCTGAGGTCCTTTCGCCCGCCGGCACGCCGATGATGGGCGACGACCGCCGCTACGTCTCTTCCGAGACGATCACGCAGGGCAAGAAGACCGTGCCCGCGGTGCTGGTCTACCGCGAGCTGGGCGGACGCCCGCTCGCCCCCGAGGAGCTCGCCGAACTTCTTCGCACACGCCGCATCGGTCCGTTCCACGACTTCAAGTCGCTGAAGTCCGGACGCAACTACTCCGGTTACATCAAGCTCGAGGACAAGGACGGCCAGCTGCGTTCCGCCCTCGACCTGCCGCCGCGAGACGGCGACCCCGACGGGGCTCCGTTCGACGCCTCCTGGCCGGTGCTCGGCAACTGCCCGGTCAGCGGGCTGCCGGTCCAGCAGACTCCCGCCGCCGGCTACCGGGTCTGCCCGCAGAAGGCCAAGGAAGCCGGCGCCAAGAAGACTTTCTCGCTCAACGTCGAGATGCTGAAGTGCCCGATCTCCCCCGAGGATGTCGGCAAGCTGCTCAACGAGGGCCGCACGGGCCTCAAGAAGTTCGTCTCCAACCGCACCCGCCGTCCTTTCGAGGCCTTCCTGGTCGCCGACAAGGAGAAGGGCTGGTGGTTCGAGTTCCCCCCGCGCAAGCCCAAGGCCCCCAAGCCGGAGAAGAAGTCCGACGAGCCCTTCTGATCAGCGCTCCCCGGGCTGCCGGGGCAGACGTCGGGCCTGAGGAAGGAAGAGCGCATCCTCCATCATCCGGAGCTCCGCCAGGTCGTCCGGCGCCTTGTCCTCGTACTTCACCCGCAGGACGCGGACCCAGTGCTCCCGGAACCAGTCGTAGGACTGCGTGCGATCGCCGGCCGCCCACGCGGTGCGGGCGGCGAACCGTGCGGCATACCAGGGCGAGTCCTCGGACTCCGCCGCCGCCCGGTAGTAGGACGCGGCCAGGCGCATGTCCTTGAGCTTCATCTCGGCCAGCTGGCCGGCCACGATCATGAGCGGGGCGCGCACGCGTGAGACGCGGGCGCCCTCGTCGAGCACGGAGATGCCTTTTCGGGCGTACGAGGTGAAGAGGTGCTCCTGGATGTCCTTCGAAAGCCGCATGTAGCCGCCCCGCTTGCGGATCTCCCAGTTCGCCATGTCGAAACCGACGGCGAAGGCCGTCTGCTCCCAGAAGTAGCGGGCGTTGGGATCGAGGGTGCAGGAGAGCCGCATCAGCGCCTCGCAGGCCGCTTCCTCCTTGCGTTCCCAGAGGACGTAGCTCCGCAGCCAGGCGACATCGGCAACGACGGTGCGCAGGCCGCCGAGGACGCCGAGCAGGACGCCCTGCCCCGCGCTGGGCTCAAGCTGCCGCGGGCCGAGTTCCGGAATGCAGGGACGGACGGCGGCCCACGAACGGTCGGACGCCCAGCCGGCGGCGACCAGCAGGGCGACTCCGGCCGCGCGCAGGAGCGCGAGGCTCATATTTCACGCCTGCGGACGAGCGCGCAGGCCAGCGCCAGGAAGGCGAGCAGGTGCAGGGTTCCGGACAACGAGGCGGCCGCGGCCGCCCCCGCGGGCGCTCCGGCGGCCTCAAGGACCAGCGCGTCGCCGATGTTGAACTGCTGCAGGTTGGGCACGGCGCGGGTGGCGAACCAGGCGAGGGTCTTCTGTAGGACGCCCGCTTCGCCCTTGGCGAGCAGGTCCTGGGCCAGCCACTGCAGCTGTCCGCAGAGCACCGCGAGCATGCCGGCCACGACGCTGAACAGGAACGTGCGGGCGCCGGCGGCCACGAAGAGGGTCATGGCCGCGACGAGTCCGAGGCGGAGCCACTGGAGGAAGGCGAAAACGGCGAGTCCGGCGGCATCGACGGTCGGAGGGACGCGTCCGAGCGCCTCGGCCATCGGGGCGATCTCCGCCGCGCGACCCACGAGGACGCCGCCCAGCACGCCGCAGAGCAGGAGCACGAAGACTCCCAGCACGGCCCAGACGCCCAGGAACTTGCCGAGCAGGAACTCGGACCGGCCGACGGGCTTGGCCAGCAGGGTCAGGGCGGTGCGGTTGTCCAGCTCGGCGAAAAGCAGCTGCGCGGTCATCACGACCGCAAGGAGCGAACCGAAGAGGAACATGATGCCGAAGCCGAAATCGGCGACGAACTTGAGCTCCCCGTTTCCGAAGTTGAGGAAGCGGAAGGCGAGCGAGGAGCCGGCGAGCGCGGCCCCCAGCAGCAGCAGGAAGGAGAACAGGCGCTGCCTGACCGCCTCAAGGAAGGTCATGCGCGCGATCCAGTATGTGCGGCGGAGGGACTGCATGGTCAGGCGTCCTTGCTCCCCGTGACGAGCTCACGGAAGAGGTCCTCCAGGGATCTGCGCGGGCGGCTCACGCCCTCGACGGCGGCGCCGCAGCGGGCGAGGGCCTCGCGGGCGGCCGTCTCGGCCTCGGGGGTCAGTCCGCGGACTTCGAGCAGGTGCCGGTCGCGGCTGGCCAGGACCTCCTCCACCGCGCCCTGCAGCACCAGGCGCCCGCGGTCCATGATGGCGATGCGGTCGCAGACCTGCTCAACCTGTCCGAGCAGGTGGGAGCAGAGGACGATGGTCTTTCCGCGCTCACGCATCGCTCCGATCATCCTCCCGATGGCGGCCGACCCGACGGGGTCGACACCCGCGGTGGGTTCGTCCAGGATGACGAGCTCGGGGTCGTGCACGACGGCCTGGGCGAGACCGATGCGCTGAAGCATGCCCTTCGAGTAGGTCCCGACGGGCCGGTCGGCCGCACTGGTCATCGCGGCCAGGGCGAGCGCGTCCTCGACCGATCGTTCGAGCCGGTCCTCGCCCACGCCGCTGAGGCGGGCGCAGTATCGTACAAGCTCACGACCGGAGAGGAACCGGTGGAAATAGGGCGCCTCGGGCAGGAAGCCGGTGCGTCGCCGGGATTCCGCGGAGCACCCCACCTCGCCGAACAGCGAGGTGGTGCCGGAGGTGGCGGTCACGAGGCCCAGCACGATCTTGAGCGTGGTGCTCTTGCCGCAGCCGTTGGGGCCGAGGAGCCCGAAGACCTTCCCCGAGGGGATCTCGAGGTTGAGCTCCTCGACGGCGCGCAGCTTGAGCCCGCGGATGCCGACGGAGAAGTCCTTGGTCAGTCCTTGGATAGAGATGGCCGAGCTCATCGCTTGATGGAGAAGTCGCGGCAGGTGCGGATGCCGGCGAAGGCGCGCACCTCGCGCCCCCGGATGTGTCCGTCCATCGCCTTGTCCACGCCTTCCAGAAATTCATCGATCTCGCCCTCCGCGCCCTCGGCGTGAACGTACACCCGTCCGTCGGTCAGGTTCTGCACGAACCCCGTGACCTCGTATCCACGTGACACGGAAAGCACTCCTGCCCTGAAACCCACCCCCTGCACGCGGCCCGAATACCATACTTCGCGGTGGGAGACATGGGTTGACATGGGGGGACTTGCGTTGATAATGACCTATCAGTCCTCCCAGCAAACGCAATCCGACCATGAACGCACACCTCGCCTTGCTCGACGGCCCTGTTTTCTGGGCCATTCTTGCCGTCGCCCTCCTCCTTTTCGGCGGCTCCAAGATCCCCGAGCTCGCCCGCGGCCTCGGCAAGGCCAAGCGTGAATTCAAGAAGGCCTCCGAAGAGGTCGAACACGAGGTTCGCAGCGCGGTCGAGGAGGACGAGCGCCGTCAGGCCCGCCTCAAGCAGATCGAGCAGGAAGAACGGGCCCGCATCCGCTCCCAGATCGAGGCCGAAGAGAAGGCCAAGCGGCCGCAGGACGGAAATCAGAACTGAACGACGGGGCCGGAGACGGCCCCTTCTGACATCCTCATGTTCACCGGACTGGTCCAGGAGACGGGAGAGGTCGTCGCCGTACTGGGCCGTCCCGATGGCGGAGCGCGGCTCCGTCTCCGTTCCCCCCTGGTCGCCTCGGCGAAGATTGGTGACAGCATCGCGGTCAACGGGTGCTGCCTCACCGTGGCGGAGTCGGCGGATGGGTGCGGCTCCTTCGACCTGCTGGCCGAGACGATGCGCCTCACCAATCTCGGAGACCTACGTCCCGGCCACCGGGTCAATCTCGAGCCAAGCCTGCGTCCGACGGACCGCATGGGCGGCCATTTCGTCACCGGCCACGTCGACGCCTGTGGCACGGTCGTCTCGTTCGCCCGGAGCGGCAGCGACTGGCGCCTGGAAGTCTGCGCTCCCTCCCCTGTCATGCGACACATCGTCCGCAAGGGCTGCGTGGCCCTCGACGGCATGTCCCTCACCGTGGCCGATGTGTCCGCCGACGGATTCGTAATCTGGATCATCCCACACACGCTCTCCTGCACGAACCTTTCCGGCCGTACCGCCGGCGAAAGGGTCAATCTGGAGTCGGACCTTCTGGCGAAGTACGCCGAGAAGCTGCTGGGCAAGGTCAGCCCGGGCTGAGCCGGTCGAGGGACCGGGCCACACGCTCCGCCGCCTGGTCGTCGCTCTCCCCTTCCCCGGGCGCGGGCAGTTCGACCATCTCCACCTCGACCTTGCTGAAGGGAACGGGCAGCTTGAACCTGTCCCAGCTGGAAAGGCTCCAGGCGGAGGCGTGCCGGATGCCCAGCACCAGGAACGGCGACGCGGTCAGCCGCGCAAGCGTGGCCACGCCGGGCTTGATGACGCGACGTGGGCCGCGGGGACCGTCCGGGGTGACCCCCGCATGGTTGCCCGCCCTCACGGAGCGGGTCAGCGCCATGAGGGCGCCGACGCCGCCGCGATTGGATGATCCGCGCACGGCATGGACGCCCATCATGCGGTAGAAGGCCACCAGCCAGGCGCCGTCTTTGCTGGCGCTGATGAGGGCCGTCACCTTTCTCCGCAGGCACTTCTGGGCGACGAGGACGGTGACGAAGAGGTTCTCATGCCAGAGGACGATGACCCGCGGGCCGGCGGCATCGTCCCAACGCCCGGGCTGGGGCCGGAAACGCAGGGTCGACAGCCACAGACGGAGAAGCAGCGCGACCGGCGCCACCCAGGCCCAGTGGTACCAGGGGACCTGGACGGCATCTTCGCGGGCGGCTTCGCTGCTCATGGCGTCTCGGCGGATGTTCAGCCGGACGGAAGGACTTACAACCTCATATCGAGCGGAGCGTTCGGAGCACCTTCTCGCGTCCGAGCAGATGATGCAGCGGGGTCGCGAAGGCGGATGGATCGGCCGCGGTCCAGGCGACCACCTCCTCGCTCGTGCGCCAGGTGACCGAGTCGACTTCGGCCGCGAGGGGCTTCGGCGTCCAGTCCCCCTTCATGAGGTAGGTGCGGACGAACTCGTTGCCGAGGTCCTCGTGGCAGGGGGCGTAGTCGACCTCGACCAGCTCCGTCGCGCCGACATGCACGCCCAGTTCCTCGCCGAGCTCCCTGACCGCCGCCTGCAGGTAGGTCTCCCCGGAGTCCACATGGCCGGCGCAGGAGGAGCTCAGCAGCCCGGGGGAGGAATCCTTGGCGAAGGACCGCCGTTGCAGGCAGATCAGTCCGTCCGTCCGCGCCCAGAATATGTGCACGGCACGGTGACGCAGGCCCAGACGATGGATCTCGCCCCGCCTGGCGACTCCGATGACGCGGTCATTCTCGTCGACGACGTCGAAGCTCTCGTCCTGGGACTGGGCCACGCTCATGTTCAGGATCTGCCGAGGTCCATGATCACGTTCCAACGCTTGGTCAGTTCCCGGTCATGACGCTTCCAGTCGACGTCCCAGGCGGCCAGCTGGGCCCAGAAGCGGTCGGAGTGATCCATCTGCCGGCGATGGGCCAGCTCGTGAAGGATGACATGGTCGTGCAGCTTGGGCGGCAGCAGGACCAGCCGCCAGTTGAGGGACAGCGAACCCGTGGCCGAGCAGGAGCCCCAGCGGGTGGTCTGGTCGCGCACGGTCACGGAGGCGCAACTGACTCCGGTGATGCGTCCGAGGCGGCGGACGGCGCTGGAGAGGCCCAGTTCGGCAGCCCTGCGCACGGCGCGGGCGGCGGCCTCCTCCCGGTCGTCGTCGGGCAGTCCGAGAAGTACGGATTCGTCGGCACTGTCGACCTTCACGGTGACCCTTGAAGCCGGGGCGATCCGCACCGTCAGCAGCGAATCGTCATGGGTCATCCAGGGGAACTTCTCCAGATGCCGGAGAAGCGAGGGCTGCACGGTGCGCGATCTGCTCAGGGCCCGCTCCAGCCACCCGAGGTTGTCCCGCAGGAAGGCGACCGCCGCCGAGTGCGTCGCATGCGGGGGATAGGAAAGGACCACCTTGGGCCCGGGCTTCACGCTGAGCCGCATCCGGAGGGATCGCTCCGATATCCGGGGCCAGACGTGCAGCTCGCGACCGCCGACGTGCACCGCGATGGGCTGATCGGCGCCCCTCATGGGTTAGCGCGAGGTCTCGCAGGCGCGCACGACCGCATCGGTGTGCCTGCGAAGCGCGGAATCGGGATCGATGCCCGCCTCCTTGCAGGCCGCGATCAGTTCGAATAGCTCGCGGCCGGCCGAGGCCTCGTCGAGACGTCCTGCGCGGGATTCGACCGCGGCGACGTCCACGGCGCCCCCGGGGTTAAGCGACTTCTTGCGCACCTGCTTCCAGACCTCCCTGGCGCGCAGCACGCTGTTGAGGGCGGGCGGCAGCTCCTTGAAGAGACTGGCGGCCGCCGGGCCCTTCTCCTTGAGCTTGATCTGCTCCCACTGGCGCACCACCGATTCAGAATCGGCGAGTCTGACGCCGTCTCCGAAGACGTGGGGGTGGCGACGCACCATCTTGTCGTTCACCTCGCGGGCCACCGCATCGAAGTCGAACTTGCCCGCCTCCGACGCCATCTGGGCGTGAAGGACGACGTGGAAGAGCAGGTCGCCGAGCTCCTCCCGCAGGTTCGCGTCGTCGGCGCGGTCGATCGCCTGCAGAAGCTCGCAGACCTCCTCGACCAGGCAGTCGCAGATCGTGCGGTGGGTCTGTTCGCGGTCCCACGGGCAGCCGTCGGGGGCCCGGAGTCTGGCGGTTGTCCTGAGAAGCGCCTCGATGCCGGTCATGCACAGAAGGAGAACCCGCCCTGCAAAGGAGTCAAAACGATTGCCAGAACCGCCAGCGGGGCTTTCCGTTGGGCGTGGACCGGCTGACAGAAATCATGGACGCCAAGCGCCGGGAGATATCCGGTCGCGTCCGCGAGGTCACGGACGCCGAGCTGGCCGCCCATGCCGGCCGAAAGGGTGCCGGCTTCAGGGCCTCCCTCGCCGTCCCGGGCAGGCTCACCGTCATCGCCGAGGTGAAGCGGGCCTCGCCCAGCGTCGGGACCATCCGTGGAGACGTCGATGCCGTCGCGCAGGCCAGACTCTACGCCGAAGCGGGCGCCGAGTGTCTGTCCGTGCTCACCGAATCGGCCTATTTCAAGGGGGCGCTTTCCGACCTCGTTTCCGTCGTCCAGGACCAGTCCTCCAGGCCCCGCCCCCTTCCCTGCATCCGCAAGGACTTCATGGTGCACCCCTGGCAGGTCCTCGAGGCCGCCGAGGCGGGTGCGCGCTGCATCCTGATCATCGTCAGGGGGCTGACCGATGACGAGATCCGGCCGATTCACCGTGCAGCCCGGCTGGCAGGTCTTGACGCCCTTTTCGAGGTGCACGACGAACACGAGCTCGAAAGGGCCCTGCGTCACGACCCCGACATGGTCGGAGTCAACAACCGCAACCTTTCGACCTTCGAGATCGACCTCGGCTTCGCCGAACGGGTGATACCCAAGATGCCGCGCAAGGTGCTGAAGGTCGCCGAGAGCGGCATCCGCACCGCCGAGGACGCTGCGCGAATGCGGGCTGCCGGGGCGGACGCGCTGCTGGTCGGCGAGTCCCTGATGCGGTCGGGCGACCCCGCCGCGCTCATCCGCGCCTTCCGCGGCGCATGAAGGACGGCCCGCTCACTTCGGCCGAGACGCGGGAGCTTCTCCTGAGCCTCGGCCACCGCCCCCGTCACAGTCTCGGACAGAACTTCCTCGTCGACGGCAACATCGTCCGCAAATCGCTCGAGCTGGGCGAGGTCTCCCCGGGCGACCGCGTCGTCGAAGTGGGTCCCGGGCTCGGCACGCTCACGCGCACGCTCCTTTCCGCCGGGGCCGAGGTCCACGCCGTCGAAGCCGACCCGGTCATGGCCGCGCATCTCCGCCGTTTCCTCCCCGAGAGGCTCGGACGCGGGCTGCATCTGCTCGAGGCGCAAGAGGTGCTGGGCCCCCGCGCGGCC
>JBJTIX010000315.1:0-3838 GCA_046095205.1 Opitutia bacterium | reverse complement strand
TCCACATGGTCGACCTCGCGATGTACTTCATGGGCTACCCCGAGCCCGCGCACGTCCTCGGCCAGACCTTCAGCGACTTCATCCAGGACAAGTCCTTCAAGGGCCCCTGGGGCATCCCCGACAAGGTCGGCGGCACCACTGACGTCGAGAACGCCGCGCACGCGCTCGTCACCTTCAAGACCGGCCAGGTGCTCACCCTGCAGGTCTCCTGGGCCGAGATGGTGAAGCGCGAGGAGGTCTCCGTCGTCTTCCAGGGCACCAAGGCCGGCGGCAAGGTCGAGCGACTCTTCGGCATCGACGGCCTCGACAACACCGCCATCGACGCCTGCGAGCTCTACGTCCAGGAGAACGGCAACAGCGTCAACCGCTCCATCGTCACCCCCGCTTGCGAGGACATGGGCCGCATCGGCTCAGCGGCCAACTTCATCGAGGCGATCGAAGGCCGCGCGCGGCCGCTCAACACGCCCGAGCAGGCCTACCGCCTGATGCAGGTCATCGACGCCGTCTACGCCTCCGCGAAGTCCGGCAAGCCCGTCTCCCTCTGATTCCCAACCCTATGGCCAAACTCAATCGCAAGCTCCGCATGGGCATGGTCGGCGGCGGGCGCGGCGCCTTCATCGGCGGCGTGCACCGCATGGCGGCCGCGCTCGACGGCAAGATCGAACTCGTCGCCGGCGCGTTCTCCTCCGACCCCGAGAAGTCCCGCCTCTCCGGCCAGGACCTCAACCTCGACCCCTCGCGCGTCTACGCCTCCTACCAGGAGATGGCCCGCGCCGAGGCGAAGCGTCCTGTCGGCGACCGCATCGACTTCGTGTCGATCGTCGCGCGCAACGACCTGCACTACCCGGTGGCCAAGGCCTTCCTCGAGGCCGGCATCCACGTCATCTGCGAGAAGCCCCTGTCCTTCAACCTGGAGCAGGGGCGCAAGCTCCGGGCCATCGTGAAGAAGAGCGGCCTGGTCTTCGCGCTGCTGCACAACTACACCGGCTACCCGATGGTGAAGGAGGCCCGCGCCTTCGTCGCCGCCGGCACGCTCGGCAAGATCCACAAGAGCGTCGTCGAGTATCCGCAGGGCTACGCCATCGGCGCCCTGCAGTCCGGCAAGATCCAGAAGATCGCCAACTGGCGCATGGACCCGAACTGCTCGGGCGTCTCGAACTGCGTCGGCGACATCGGCACCCACGCCGAGAACCTCGTCCAGTACGTGACCGGACTCGAGATCAAGGAGATCGCCGCGGACCTCAGCACCTACATTCCCGGCCGCCTGCTGGACGATGACGCCAACATGCTGGTCCGCTACAAGGGCGGCGCCAAGGGCGTCCTCCACGCCTCGCAGATCTCCACCGGTGACGAGAACAACCTCAACATCCGCGTGTACGGCACCCTGGCCTCGCTCGAATGGCACCAGGAGCATCCGAACGAGCTGGTCGTGAAGTACCTCGACCAGCCCCGCCAGATCCACCGCCGCGGCAACTCCTACAACGGCGAAGCCTGCAAGAAGTACACCCGCACGCCGTTCGGCCATCCCGAGGCGTTCATCGAGGCGTTCGCGAACATCTACCGCGCGGCCGCCGAGGCCATCACCGACCGGCTCGAGGGCCGCAAGGCGCCCAAGGGAGGCTATGACTTCCCGTCGATCGACGACGGCGTCACCGGCATGGCCTTCATCGAGGCCGCGGTGAAGTCCTCCAAGGCCAACGCCCGCTGGACGAAGCTCGACGCCTGAGGCGTCGCCGAGCCCCTCACGAAGGCCCCGGTTTCCGGGGCCTTCCTATTTGTTGAGCCACCAGATCGAGGCGTTGAGCGCGGTGGCGAAGGCGACCCAGAGGAGGTGGGGGAGCTGGAGCCGGGCCGCGGTGCGGTCATGCCGCGCCAGCATCCGCATCCAGACGGCCAGCAGCACCAGGTAGGCGACGATGTCGACCAGCGCCAGGGCCGGGCTGCGCAGTCCGAAGAAGAGCAGGGACCACAGTCCGTTGATGCAGAGCAGGGCGAAGAACGCGGTCTTGGTGAGCCGGTCCGCCCCGCGGTCCCAGGCCATGCCCATCGACTGCCCCATCAGGATGTAGAGCGTCGACCAGACGGGGCCGAAGATCCAGTTGGGCGGGTTGAAGAAGGGCTTCTGCAGCGTGGGATACCACGTCTTGACCGAATCGCGGGTGGCCGCCCCGGAGAGGGCCCCGACGGCCACGCAGAGCAGCATCAGCCCGAACAGCCGCCAGGACCAGCCGCAGCCCGAGCAGCGCTCCCTGCGTTCCCTGGCCAGCCTTTCGAGCTCGGTTTCCATGATGCCAGCATGGCCCGGGTCCGGATGCGGGCAAGGCCGCCCTCTGACCGCTTGCCATCGCCTCCTTTACCCCTCTTTTTCGTGGGTCTCCGCACATGTCCGACCCCTATATCCAGCAGCTTTTCGCCGAACGCATCGGCGGGGCCAACTACGGCAAGTCGACCGCCATCTACAAGTTCGAGAAGATCAAGCGCGCGAAGGCCGCCGCCCGCAAGGCCAAGCCGGACGTCGCCTTGATCGACCTCGGCGTGGGCGAGCCGGACGAGATGGCGTTCCCGACGGTGGTGAAGGCGCTGCAGAACGAGGCCGCCAAGCCCGAGAACCGCGGCTATGCGGACAACGGCGGCGCCGACTTCAAGCAGGCCGCGGCCCGCTACATGAAGAACCTCTTCGCCGTGGACGTCGACCCCGACACCGAGGTCCTCCACTCCATCGGATCCAAGGCGGCGCTCTCCATCCTGCCCGCCTGCTTCATCAATCCCGGCGACTACGTCCTGATGACCGTGCCGGGCTACCCGGTCTTCGGCACGCACGCCAAGTACTACGGCGGCCTCGTCCACAACCTGAAGCTCACCGCTGAGAACGGCTTCCTGCCGGATCTGGCCTCCGTGCCGGCCGACGTCCTCGCCAAGGCCAAGGTGCTCGTCCTCAACTACCCGAACAACCCGACCGGCGCCTGCGCCACGCTGAAGTTCTACGAGCAGGTCGTCGCCTTCGCCAAGAAGCACAGCCTCGTCGTCATTCAGGACGCCGCCTACGGCTCGCTGCACTTCTCCGGGCCGCAGGTCTCCATCCTGCAGGTGCCCGGCGCCAAGGACGTCGCCGTCGAGCTGCACTCGCTTTCCAAGAGCCACAACATGACCGGCTGGCGCATCGGCTTCGTCGCAGGCAACGCGCTCATCGTGAAGGCCTACGGGGACGTGAAGGACAATTCCGACTCCGGCCAGTTCCTCGGCATCCAGAAGGCCGGCGCCGCCGGCCTGGACGACGTCTCGATCCCGCGCGCCATCGCGGCGAAGTATTCCCGGCGCATGGACCTCCTCGTCGGCGTGCTCGCCGGCCTCGGTTTCCAGGTGCGCAAGCCCGGCGCCGGCTTCTTCCTCTACATGCCGGCGCCCAAGTCCGCCACCGGCCCTTCCGGCACGGTGTCCTTCGAGTCCGGCGAGGCCTTTTCGCAGTGGATGATCACCGAGCACCTCATCTCGACCGTGCCGTGGGACGACTGCGGCTCCTTCGTGCGCTTCTCCGTCACCTTCGTCTCCGACAAGGGGGAGGCCGGCGAGGGCGAGGTCATCGCCGAGGTCCGTCGGCGCCTGTCCGCCTGGAAGTTCGCCTTCTGACGCGCCCCGCGGGCCCCGCTTGTCGGATTGACAGTCGGAGACCCCGGGGACATCGTCGGTCTTCAGTCAGTACGGCCGGATAGCTCAGTTGGTAGAGCAGATGCCTGAAGAGCATCGTGTCGTTGGTTCGATTCCGACTCCGGCCACCACTTCAGAACACCAGCCCGACCGGCGACCCCGGTCGGGCTGGACCTTTCATCGCCCGAAGATC
>JBJTIX010000314.1:0-9272 GCA_046095205.1 Opitutia bacterium | reverse complement strand
CGCACTCGACGTTCATGTCGGGGCAGTCGCTGGAGGAGTTCGAGATCGCCATGCGCAACTCCCTCTGCGGCATCGGCGCCACGCTCTCCGACGAGGACGGATACTGCGTCATCAAGGACATCCTGCCCGGCGGCCCGCTCGACCAGTCGGGCAAGGCCAAGGCGGGCGACAAGATCATCGCCGTCGGCCAGGCGGACGGACCCTTCGAGGACATCGTCGGCATGCGGCTCGACCGCGCCATCTCCCGCATCCGCGGCAAGCAGGGCACGACGGTCCGCATCACGCTCGAGAAGGCCGCGGGCGGACGCGAGACGGTCTCCCTCAAGCGCGACCAGATCAAGCTGGTCGGCCAGCTCGCCTCGGCCCGCTTCTTCGAGATGCCCTCGGGCAAGGATTACGTGAAGGTCGGCGTCGTCGACCTGCCCTCCTTCTACGGCAAGAACCCCGACGGCACAGGCTCCAGCCCCACGGCCGACGTCGAGGAGCTCATCGGCAAGCTGCGCGCCATGGGCATGCAGGCGCTCATCATGGACCTGCGCCGCAACGGCGGCGGGCTCCTGACGGAGGCCGTCGACCTCTCCGGACTCTTCATCCCCAAGGGCTCGGTGCTCCAGGTCCGTGACAGCCAGGGCCGCCAGGAGGACTACCGCGACGAGAACGACAAGGTGGCCTGGGACGGCCCGCTGGTGGTGCTCACCTCCAAGCGCTCGGCCTCGGCGTCCGAAATCTTCGCCGGCGCCATGCGCGACCACCGCCGCGGCATCGTGGTCGGCGACCAGACGACGCACGGCAAGGGCTCGGTCCAGAACATCATCGAGCTAAGCCGGTTCGACCGGAAGCTGAAGTCGGCGGTCAAGGTCACGATCCAGAAGTGGTACGCGCCCAGCGGCTCCTCCATCCAGCTCAAGGGCGTGCCGGCCGACATCGTGGTGCCCTCGGTCTGGTCGGTGCTGCCCAACGCCGAATCCGACCTCGACCGACCCCTGCCCTGGGACGCGGTCAAGCCGTCCCTGACCGAGCCCGACCTCGGTCCCTGGCTCAAGGCCAAGGTCTCCGACGAGCTCATCGCCGAACTCTCCGCCGCCAGCGAACGCCGGCGAGCCGAGCTGCCCGAGTTCCTCACGCAGGGACGCCTGATCGAGTGGACCCGCAGCCGCCAGCTGCGCCAGGAGCTGCCGATCTCGCTCGAGGCCCGCCAGAAGGAGAAGTCCGACGACACCGCCTTCCGCGAGCAGGTGCGCAAGGAGCTGACGGCCTACGCGGCCGCCCGCTCGATCAAGGTCAGCGAGGTCAAGGTGGAGGCCGCGATCGAGCAGGAGAAGAAGGAGGCCGCAGCCGGCGGACCCAAGGGACGCAAGCCCGCGCGGGCCCGCGACATGCTCGCCGACGAGGAGGAATGGCCCGACTACGACGTGCAGCTCAACGAGGCGATCCGCATCGCCGCCGACTGGACCACGCGCCTCGGGCCCTCGACGGTCGCCGCCGCCCCCGGCGCCAAGAAGGCCCCGGCCGAGGCCAAGTGACGCGGGGTTAGGCTTGGCGGGGACGCCGACGGACGCAATGTCCGCGGCATGGAGCTCCCCGTCCTGGCAACCGCCGTCTGCGCCGCCGCCGGCCTGGCCTGCGCGTTCCTGCGCCGCCGCCGGCCGGGCAGCCGCATCACGGTCACGCAGTCGCTCGCCGACGGAAGCACGGCGCCCCTGCACACGCTGACGAACGCCCACGGGATGTCGGTCTCGGTGAGCGCGTACGGCGCGACGCTCACGTCGGTACGGGTGCCGGACCTGGCCGGGCAGCCCGGAGAGGTCACGCTCGGGCTAGCAACGGCCGAGGAGCTGCGCGCCCACCGCGCCTTCCTCGGCAGCACGGTGGGCCGCTATGCGAACCGGATCGGCGGCGGCAGGCTCGCCGTCGACGGCAAGGCGCACGGGCTCGACCTCAACGACGGGCCGAACCACCTCCACGGCGGCGTCCACGGGCTCGACGCCAAGGTGTGGGCCTCGGCCGCCCGGCACGGCGCGGAGGGCGGCGAGGTCGAGCTGCGGGTCACGAGTCCGGCCGGCGAGGGCGGCTACCCCGGCGAGCTGCGCGTGACGGTCACCTACGTGCTGAGCGACGCGCGCAACGAGCTGACGATCCGCTTCGCGGCGGAATGCGATGCGCCCACGGCCTGCAACCTGACGAACCACGTCTTCCTCAACCTGGCGGGCGGGGGCACGATCACCGACCACCGCCTCCGCATCGCGGCCGACCGCTTCGTGCCCGTCGACGGCACGCTCATCCCGACGGGCGAGCTCGCCCCGGTCGACGGCACGCCCTTCGACTTCCGGCGTGAGACGGCCATCGGGGCCCGCATCTCCGAGCCGCACGCCCAGCTCCGGCTCGGGCGCGGCTACGACCACTGCTACGTGCTCGGCGCCGCGGGCGTGATGCGCGTCGCCGCCGAGGCGCGGGACCCCTCTTCGGGGCGCACGGTCCGGCTGCTCACCGACGCGCCCGGGGTGCAGCTCTACACCGGCAACTTCCTCGACGGCACGGTGCAGGGCCGCTGGCCGGCGCCCTACGGCTTCCGGCAGGGATTCTGCCTCGAGCCGGGACTCTTCCCCGACTCGCCCAACCGGCCCGAATTCCACCGTCTAGGTTTTCCGACGGGCATCCTGCGTCCGGGAGAGAGGTATGCGCAGACGATGGTGCTCCAATTCGGGCTGGTGAACACGCGCACCTGAGGCGCCTCAGGGCCGACCCTCGCGACCGGAGCCCCAGAGCGCGCGGGTCGCCCTCAGCGTGAGGCCCGCCGAGAAGATCGCGACGGCGCCGAACGTCAGCGCCGCGTTGCGGTTCACATGGCCGGGCTCGCCGACGGCGTAGAGCAAGTGGCCGAGGGCGAAGAGCGCGGACCAGATGGAGATGGTGCCCATGATCCAGCCGAGCAGAGCCATGCCCGCGCCCTCACCGTGCTCCTCGGGGATGCCGGCCGCGCTGCGCACGGCGCTCCATCCCGGCCCGGAGGGACGGACCTTGCGGCAGAACTCGGCGAGGGTCTCGGGGTCGGTCTTCGGGCCGATGAAGGCCACGAGCAGCCATGAGGCGGTGGTGATGCCCACCTGGACCAGCGTCGTCTTGGCGAAGCCGAGGTCGGGCAGCAGAAGCGGTACGGCCACGGAGGTCACGAGCGACATGACCATCGCCACGATCTCGCAGCGCGCCGAGACGCGCCACCAATACCAGCGGGCGACGTAGATGAGCCCGGTGCCCGCTCCGATGGAGAGCAGGATCTGGAAGGCCTGCTGGGCGGAGGACATCGTGAGGCTGAGCAGCGCGGCCACGAGGTAGAGCAGCACGGTCGAGGCCCGGCCGGCGGTCACGTAGTGCGACTCGGCCGCGTCCTTCACGAGGAAGCGGCGGTAGAAGTCGTGCACGAGGTAGGAGGATCCCCAGTTGAGGTGCGTCAGGATGGTGGAGGAGTTGGCCGCGATGAGTCCGCCGACCATCAGGCCGATGAAGCCGACGGGCATGAACTTGAGCATGGCCGGGAAGGCGGAGTCGTGGCCGATGAGGCCCGGATCCGCGTCCGGGAAGGCCGCCTTGATGGAGGCGAGGTCGGGGTAGACGACGATGGAGCAGAGCGCGGTCACGATCCACGGCCAGGGACGCATGACGTAGTGGGCGACGTTGAAGAAGAGCGTGCCGCCGAGGGAGTCCTTCTCCGACTTCGAGGCCAGCATGCGCTGGGCGATGTAGGAGCCGCCGCCGGGTTCGGCGCCGGGATACCAGTTCGCCCACCAGCTCACGGCCATGGGGACGATGAAGATCATCAGGGCCAGCTCCTCGAAGGCGAAGTTGGGCAGCATCTCCAGCACGCGCTGCCCGCTGCCGTCGTAGGCCGACATCGTGGGCACGCCCTGCGCGCTGGTGACGACCTGCTTGTCCCACAGGGCTCCGTGAAGGGCCTTGAGTCCGGCGGTGACGGAGGCGTCGCCGGCGAGGCGGCGTCCGACCTCCACCAGCGAGAACCAGGCGGCGGCGAAGACGGCCGTCATCTTGATGAAGAACTGCACCATGTCGATGACCAGCACGCCCCACAGTCCGGAGTGCGCCGCGAACACGACGTTGAGGACGCCGCAGATGACGATGGTCTGCCAGGCAGGCAGGCCGAAGAGGATGTTGGCGATCTTGCAGGCGGCCAGGGTGACCATGCCCATGATGAAGCAGTTGAAGAAGAGTCCGAGGTAGACGGCGCGGAAGCCGCGCACGATCGAGGCCTCGCGGCCGGAATAGCGGAGCTCGTAGAACTCGAGGTCGGTCATGACGCCCGAGCGCCGCCAGAGGCGCGCGAAGAAGAAGACGGTGGCGACGCCGGTGAGCGCCTGCGACCACCACTGCCAGTTGCCGGCGACGCCGAACTTGCGCACCTGCTCGGTCACCCAGTTCGGGGTGTCGGAGGAGAAGGTCGTGGCGACCATCGAGAGGCCGGCCAGCCACCACGGCACGGACCGGCCGGAGGCGAAGAATTCGGAGGTGCTCTGCCCGGAACGGCGCGCGAAGAAGAGCGCGGGCACGAAGCAGATCAGGATCGAGGCGGCGACGATGATCCAGTCGAGGGTTTGCAGCTGCATGGCGGGGTGCACCTTTTTCCCTCATTGCGGCGAGGCTGGCAACCGAGTTCCCCGCGCTATTTGAGCAGATGGAAGCATTAGGTTCCCGAGGCCGGCATGCGATGCCGTCGCCACCCCGTCCGAAAAAGAAGGGCGCCGATCGGCGCCCCTCATACTTACCCTGGCCCTAGCCCTCCGCCAAGCTCACTTGGCGGTCGGAATCTCGTTCAGGGTATACCAGGCCTCGGGATGCCAGAGGGCCTCGCCGGACTTGGACTTCAGGTCGACGGCGATGTGGTGGACGTGCCCGCGGACGAGCCCGTCGATGACGAGCCGCACCTTCAGGCCGTCGGCGGAGACCTTCGCCGACTTCACGACGGGCTCGGACTGGTCGACCTCGGGGCTGCCGTAGCTGGACTGGTAGATGTAGGTGAAGGCGTCGACGGAGTAGCTGGCCGCGTCCGCGGCCTCGGCGGCGTCGACGGGATGGGTGAACTCGATCTCGAAGCCGTCGGGCCGGGCGGAGACGGTGCGCATCTCGAAGGGGATCCTGCCCTTGAAGCGGACGCGCTCGAAGGTGAAGGGCTTCGAGCCGCGCGAGCCCCAGCCGCGGTTGGTGCCGCCGATGAAGAGCGTGCCGTCCTCCTGGTCCATGCGCACGGGCACGAGCCCGGCCTCGAACCCGCCGAGGAAGTGGAACACGGCGCCCTGGTAGAGTCCGTTGACCTTCTCCAGCGCGACGCGCTGCACCTGCGAGGCGGTCTGTTCGCCGACGAGCATCTGTCCCTGCCACGGACCGAACTTGCCACGGGCCATGTCGCAGGAGACGCCGGAGGGCGAGTTGCCGACCTTGCCGTGCGGCAGCATGGCCGCAGGGGGGACGAAGGTCGGGTCCTTAAGGCGCTCGGTGAGGATGCGCGACCCGCTCTGGAGTTCGGGCGGAGCCGGGAAGCCGGCCAGGGCGTAGGACCTGTTGCCGGTCGGGTTGCCCTGGAAGGAGCCCGGACGCAGCCACTTGAGCGAGGAGGATCCGTTCCAGACGCCCTGATTGTCCGTGTAGAACATGTCCCCTTCGGCGTTGGCGCCGATGCCCCCGGGCGAACGGATGCCGGAGGCGGTGGGGATGAACTTGCCGTCCGGAGTGATGCGCGCGCACCAGCCGCGCCAGGGGGCGTGCGCGTGGAAGGAGCCGGTCAGGCAGAAGACCGCCCAGACGTTGCCTTCCCTGTCGGGATCGGAGCCGAACGCGTATTCGTGGTAGTCGCCGCTGACGCCCCACTTGGAGCAGACGGTGTCGAAACGGTCGGCCCGGCCGTCGCCGTCGCGGTCGGTCATCCGGGTGAACTCGGGGCGCTGCATGGCGAACAGCGAGCCGTCCTTCCAGAACATGCCGAGGGGCTCGTGGATGTTGGAGGCGAACTTGGTCCACCTGACCTTGGAGAGGTCGGCGTCGTAGGCGCCCTCGGCGACCCAGACGTCGCCGCGGCGGGTGCCGATGGCGACCTTCTTGCCGGGCAGGAGGGCGATGGAGCCGACTTCGCAGAACTCGCCGGCGGGAGTCGGGATCTCGACGCGCTCGTAGTAGTCGGACTGGCGCGCCTCGGCGGCCTTGACGGACTCGGCGGGGACAAGCTTGCCCTTCTTGGGCGTCTTGGCCGGCGCGGCCGCAAGGCCGGTGGCGAAGGCCAGGAGGACGATGAGGGATGCGTGCTTCATGAGGGTGTGCGTGGGCGGTTCGCGTTCAGCGGAAGGAATAGCCGATGACGGCGCTCTCCCCGGGGCGCAGGGTGACGGTGACCAGCTTCTCGCCCGCGGCGGAGCGGACGGGGGCGCCGGAGAGGGACCGCAGGCGGAGGCCGCCCGCGAGCTCGATGGCGCCGGCGTCAGGGCCGGAGATGGCGAGGTTGCGCGCCAGCACGACCGTGACGGGCCTTTCGCCGGACGCGGTCAGCGTGCGGGTGAGCGAGGGCTTGCCGTCGGCCTCGGCGGGCGCCCAGGCGTCGGAGACCGCCACGCCCTCCCCTTCCGCGCGGAAGGTCGGGTTGCCGGCCTTGTCGAGGTCGTAGCCCTTGAACTCGGCCGCCACCTTGACGGCGGAGAAGACCCACTCGTTGCCCTGCTTCTCGCGGACGAAGCGCTCGACCTTGCCGGCGGCGCCCTCGACGAGGACGCCCTGCGCCTCGGAGGAGAGCTGCACGACGGAGGTGCCCGCGGGCGGCTCGTTGCCGGAACCGCGGTCGGTCCAGTGGTGGCCGCCGTCCATGAACTTGCCGGCCCAGACGAGCTCGGCGGCGAGGTTGTCGGCGCTGTAGGCGATGTTCAGGCCATTGGGGAAGCCGAAGCCCAGCCCGCGGGGAGAGACGCCGGCGATGAAGTTGCGGTAGACCGCGGTGACGCCGTCCCTGGCCTCGATGGGAATGGACACACGGGGCTTGGGCGCGGACGCCTTGGTCTTGGAGAGCCACTGGATCTCCTTGTCCTTGGGGCCCTTGTATCCGAACACCACGACCTCCTGCCCGGCGAACTCGACGAACTCCAGCCGGATCGGGGTCAGGCCCTTCTTGAGGATGACCGGCACTTCCTTGCGGCGGCCGCCGACGGGCGCGATGCCCTTGATCTCGGCGACCTTCTCCCCGCCGACGTAGAGCGCGCCGAAGTCGTCGCAGTCGAAGATGAAGTTGTACTTGCCGTCCTGCTTGGCCTCGAACTGCGCGGTCCAGACCATGGCGAACGCGTCCTTCTGCCCCGACTGGGCGGGGTCGATCACGCCGGCGTTGAAGTCCTCGATGAGCGCGGGCTTGAGCGTGGAGAAGTCAGGCAGGGTCTTCCACTCGCCCTTGTACATCGTGCCGACGAGGTTCTTGAGCGCGGTCTTCGCCGGCGGGAACGGATGTGATTTGAGGAGCTCCTCGGCGGTCCACGGCGTGGCGCGCTTGGCCGTCGAGGCGCGCACGGCCGTGACTTCGTCCGGCGTCACGGCGCCGGCGCCGCCCGCGAAGGTCTTGCGGACGTAGGTGAGCACGGCGGCGATCTTCTCGTCGCTCAGCACCGCGCCCTGCGGGGGCATGTCGATGTTGTAGGTCGTGCCGGAGACCTCGACCGGACCGGTCATGCCGTTGAGCACGATCTTGATGGAACGCTCGGCCGGGCCGCGCGGCCATTCGCTGCCGACCAGCGGAGGCAGGCCGTTGAGGCCCTTGCCGTCGGGGCCGTGGCAGGCGACGCAGAGGGTGTTGTAGACCTGCGCGCCGTCCTCGGCGGCGACGAGGAGGGCGGCGGAGGCCAGCAGGACGGGCAGCGACGTGGAGCGCATGAGGGGGTCGGGACAATCAAGCGTCCTTCCCCGCCCTGGGCAAGAGGCATGGTGGGCCGGCGGGCCGGCCGGGCGGACTCAGCGGACCCGGTACAGGCCCTGGGGGTCGTAGATCCACCAGGCGTCGAAGGGGTTCGAGAGCGGAGGGAGCTCGTAGTAGGGACGTCCCTTGTCGTCGACCTTGGCGGCGACGCCGCTGATCTCGGTCTGCGGAGGACGGATCACGGGTGCGGACGGGGCGACGGGCGCGGGGATGATGTCCAGGATGGCGGTCTCCTCGATGCGCTCGACGGTGACGTCGACCCACTTGAGCTCCTTCGCCTTCTCACCGAAGACCTGCCAGTCCCCGGTCGAGTCGTTGGCGTACATCTGCTTCACGAACTCCTCGAGGGTGATGCCCATCTTCTTGGCCACCGGCGTGCCGAGGCGGTCAAACCACTCGGTGGTGAAGCGGACCTGCTCCTTGAGCACGGTCATGTTGCCGCGCAGGTTGTTGGAGACTTGGTGGTGCAGGAGGATGCTGTTGGGATAGCAGAAGGAGCGCTCGGCGAGGGTCGCGATGACGGCGGTCATCGAGGCCGCGAAGCCCTTCACGACGACGTAGACGGGCGCCTTGGAGGCGGCCATGGCCTTCTGGATCTGGTAGCCGGCGGAGACGGAGCCGCCGGGGCTGCTGTCCACGACGATGAAGATCGGGAACTCGGCGGACTGGTTGTTGTAGAAGTTGATCCGCTGGATGACGTAGTCGGCGAGCTGGTCGGTGACGGCCCCGTTGAAGGGGATGCGACGGTCGCTGATGTAGAGGACGCCGTCGACGAGCGGATCCTTGAGGTAGCGGGGCTTCGCACGGGTGGCCACCTTGCGGGCCTCCTCCTCCTTCTGGAAGCGGCTGAGCTCGTTGGTGAGCCGGGCGACGGTGTTGCCGGCCTCGAGCTGGAGCTGCTTGGCCTCGGCCTCGAGCTCACGGATGCGGTTCATGCGCTCGGCGAGGCGGGCGGAGGAGCGGGCGGCCTCGAGGGAGGTCTGGCGCTCCAGGCGCGCCTTCTCGTCCTCCAGCGCGGCGGCCTCGGCGGCGGCCTTCGCGAGACGGAGGGCGCGCTCGGCGGAGAGCTTGGCGGTCTCGGCGGCGAGGGGCGCGAGCTCCTCGGCACGGCGCGCCTCGGCGAGCGCGACCTGGGCGTCGATGCGGGCCTTCTCTCCGCGGAGGCGGTCGACCTCCTTCATCAGCTCCTTCTGCTCGGGGCTGAGTTCGGGGCCGGGCCGGACGGCCGAGGGCGCGGCCGGCGCGGCGGGCGCGGCGGGGGCGGCGGGCGCCTGGGGCGCGGCGGGGGGGGCGGCGGCGAGCGCGGGGTGGGCGGGAGGGG
>JBJTIX010000313.1:0-3745 GCA_046095205.1 Opitutia bacterium | reverse complement strand
ACTTCGGCGGATCGGGACAGACTGTGGACATCCTCGGCGGCGTGCTCGCCGTGAGTTCGGACGCCGGTCTCGGCCATTCGGCCAACACCGTCACCCTCAACGCCGACGAGGATGTCCACAGTCTGTCCCGATCCGCCGAAGTCATTCGTGCCGCGCAGCTCGAGGGTGCCCGGGCCGGACTTGATGATGCCGACATTGTTGACGCCGTCGGTCAGGGCGCCCGAGAGGATGAGGCCGGAATTGAGGTTGGAGGCCGAGGCCACGCCCACCGCGAAGTGGGTGGCGGCGAGTCCGTTCATGGTGGACGTGCCGGTGAACTCGAGACCGAAGCTGGACTGGTTCGAGATGCTGAGGATGGCCGCGGGGACGGTGAGCGTGCCGCGCTGGATGACCTTGTTGCGGGCGAAGGGAGCGGACCCCGAGCGGTTCACGGTGACGGAAAGGTCGCCGAGGACGCTGAGGTTGGCGGCGACGGCGATGTTCTCCACCGTGCCGCGTCCGTTGCCGTCGGCGGAGATGGAGCGACCGCCGGTGGCCTCGATGTTGCCGTCGAAACCGCCGACGGCGAGGGTGCCCAGGCCGGTCTTGAAGATACTCGAGGTGGGCGTGTCGCCGAGGACGTCCGTGATGGAGACCGTGGTCTGCGGAGCGGTGACCTCGACGTTCCACAGCGTCGACGGGATGGTGGCCGAACCGGTGAGGTTGAAGCTGTTGAGACCGCCGAAGACGATCGAGCCGACGCCGGGAGCGCTCACACCGAAGCTAAACACGTTCTGGACGGAGAGGTTGGCCGCGGAGGCGAGGAGGCGCGTGCCGCTGGCCATGGTGACGACACCGTCGCCGAAAGGCCCGGTGAAGCCGCCGGCGACCGCCACGGTGCTGGCGCCGATGACCAGGCCGCCCGCGGTGGCGTTGACGCCGCCCGTGAAGGTGTTCTGGCTGCCGAGCTGCAGCAGGCCGTTGCCGGACTTGGCGATGCCGCCGTTCTGGATGTTCGAATTGATGATGAGCGTCGGGGTGAGCGGCGCGATGTCGCGTCCGGCCACGGAGGCCGCGGCGACGTTCATGGAGAAGGAGCCGCTCGCGTTGAGGTCGAGCACGCCGTTGGGGCTGGAACCGATGGACTGGGAGCCGATGACCGCCGAGGCCGTGGCGTTGGTGGAGGTCGCCACGATGCCGCCGGTGAGGGTCAGGACGCCGCCAGCGTTGAGGACGATGCCGCCACCGCCGCCGTTGTCGAAGGTGAGCGTCGACAGACGGTTGGCGCCGGTGAGATGGGCCTGGGCGCCTCCCGCCATGGTGAGCGTCTGTTCGGGGATGAGGCCGCCGTTGCCGGAATAGGCGTTGGTCAGGATGTAGGGGTTGGCGGTGGTGCTGGCGGTCATGCCCGTGCCGCTCGTCACGGTGAACGTGTTCGCCCCCGCGTTGATCGCGGTGATGTACATGTTCGCGGTGGACGCGCCCGGGAGCCCCCAGATCGGCATGCCGACGGCGAGGCCAGCGGTGCCGCCGGCGGGAGTGGTCACCGTGGCGCTGTCCGCCACGGTGGTGAGGCCGGGCAGCCTGAAGAGCGCGTTGTTGGAGCTCTGGCGGAACACGCCGCCGTTGATGACGAGGCCTCCGGTACCGAGACGACCGGCCGGATCGAGATAGATGGTCGAGGCATTGATGACCGTGCCGCCGCTGTTGGTGTTCGTGCCGGAAAGGGTCAGCGCGGAGTGGGGCTGACGGCCGTCGGCGCCGGAGACGATCAGGCGGACGGGGCCGGTGACCGAATTGTCGACGACGTTGGCGGACAGCAGGCCGCGGCGGCCCTCATCGCCGAACGGAGCGTGCCAGACGTAGAGGTCAGCGGCCGAACCGACCACGCCGGCGGTCAGGTTGCCGTTGCCGACGGTCAGCAGGGTGTTGCCGCTGTTCTGGGCCATGATGAGGCCGCCGTTGCGGAGCCTCAGCGTGTTGCCCTGCAGGTTGTAGTTGGCGTCGACGGTGCTCGTGTTGATCGAGAGGGTCCCGACGGCCGTGTTGGCCAGCAGCGGGACGAGTCCGGTCTGCGTGGTGTAGACGTTGTCGGTGTCGGCCGGGAGGCTGTTGAGGCCTGAGCCGGAATAGCCGGGGAAACCGGGCCGGTCGATACCGCCGATGCCGTAGACGGGGTCGAAGCTGGCGAAGACGCGGTCGATGATGGCCCAGGGGCCGAGAAGGCCGTTCGTCAGGGTCGGGGCGCTGATGATCTTGACGCCCCCGACGCGCAGACCGACCTGGCCCATGTCGCCGAGATTGTTGAAGCGCAGGGTGGCGGAGGAGCCGGCCGGACGGGTCAGCGAGGTGAGCGTCAGGTAGGCCGAGGACGTGGCGTAGGAGCTGCCGTTGCCGTCATCCGCGAAGATCTGGTTGAGGCCGTCCACCAGGCTGACCGCGCCGAGCGTCTCCGAGACGTCGGCGAGCGACTGACCGGCGTAGTTCAGCGTGCCGGCCTTCATCATGATGGGCGCGGCGTCGTTGACGCGGTCGTTGAGGTTGGTCGTCCCGTTGCTGAAGTTGAGCGAACCGCGGTTAATCTCGATGGCGGAGGTGGCGGTGATGCGTCCGGCGTCCTGCAGGTTGATGTTGCCGCCGGAGATGATGGTCTGCCCGACGTAGTCGTTCAGAGAGTGGAAATTCATGCCTCCGGTGCCCGCCTTGACGAACGTGATGTCGCCCTGGATGCGTCCGGAGAAGCTGTTGTTCGGGTTGACCACCAGCACGGCCTGACGTCCGTTGTCGCTGTTGATGATCGAACCGCCCAGGGTCACCTGCGCCGCGGCGGCGCTCTGGCTGTAGAGGGCGGCGACGAACTGGGACCCGCCGTTGAGGTCGAGCACGCCCGTGCCGTTGATCTGCAGGTTGTTGTTCGGCAGGAGGGTGTTGGAGGCGCGGCTCATGAGCCGCAGCGTGCCGTCATTGACCGAGGTCGTTCCGGTGTAGAACTGCAGTCCGTCGAAGTTGACCGACCCGGAGAGGTTCTTGGTCAGGCCGGCGGAGCCGGTGATGCCGGAGGTGACGGTGAGGACCTTGTCCGAGGCGACGTGGAAGAGGCCTTCGACCGCGCCCAGCGAGACGATCGGCACGGCGAGGGTGGCGTTCGTGCCGGAGCCGTTGACGAGCACGGAGCCCGAGGAAAGGGTGAGCGCGCTGGGGTTGAGGCCGCCGAGGCCGCCGACGCTGAGGGCGCCTCCGTCGGTGTTGAGGTTAAGGGCGACGAGGGTCTGGTTGCCGGAAAGGGAGTTGGCGGTGGTGGCGGTAGCCCTGAAGACGGCCGCCGAGGACGCGGACAGGATGTTGGCCGCCGCGGAGTAGGCGGTGAAAGCACGGATGCCCACGCCCGCAGTCTGGCCGGTGACGCCGTCATAGGTGGCCCACTCGGTACCGTTGACGGTGGCGCGCGGGATGATGCCGGTCGTCGAGGTGCGAGAGGACGGCGCGGTGTGCGTGAAGGTGGCGCCGGACCCGAAACGGATCATGTTCGTCGCGGTGCCCAGGGCGCCGCGGAAATCGTAGGTGCTGCCCGCGTTGAGCGTGTTGAAGTGGAGCCACTGCAGGGTGCTGGCCTGCGAACCGGGATTGTCGACCTGGATGACGCTGAGGCCGTAATTGCCGCCGAGCTCACGGGTGGAGACTTCGGAGGCGGCCGTCGAAGCGTTGACGACGAGACGGAAGGTGCCGCCGTTGAGCGCGATGCGGCGGTTGCTGAGGCGGTTGGCGA
>JBJTIX010000312.1:0-5055 GCA_046095205.1 Opitutia bacterium | reverse complement strand
CAGTCAATGGCCACTTCTTCGCCGCGGCCGGGCTCGGTCACGACGCCCTTGAAGTGGAACTGGGTGTCGCGCCACTGGGCGGAGGGCGACGCCAGGACGGGCGAACCCGCCTCGGCGTAGGTGCGCCCGATCACGGTCGCGACGGCCGGACGGAGGACGCTCTCGCGCCCCTCGGCGGTGGCGGCGGCGGCGCGGAGCTGACGCTCGGCATCCTCCTTGAGCCATTTCAGCAGGCCGCGCACAACATCGGGGTCCGCGGCCTTGGGCGCCGGATGCTGGGCGTCCCAGACGGTGAGCTTCTCCTTGGGCAGCGGCACGTAGTCGCGCTCCACCACCGGGACCTCCTGCCCCAGTTTGAAGTGCTTGTTGAGGAAGCCGTAGAAGGCGCTGCGGGTGACGGCGTTGTAGTTGTGCGGGAAATGCTCCCCGCGGTGCAGCATCACATGATCCTTCCGGCCCAGGGTCGCATAAAGTTTCTGCAGCTCGGGGAAGCCCTTGGTCGCCATCTCCTTGGTCCAGTCGTTGGCGGTGTTCATGCCCTGGGGCTTCGGCGCGAAGGCGCCGGCGATGTCGATGTTGCCCTGGCCGACGCGCAGGAGGGTCCCGTTCTCGCACGAGCATCCGCCCTGCATGGCGGTCGAGACCATCACGACGGGGAACGAAAGGTCGACGCGTTCATCCACCGCGGCCAGCAGCATGGTCTGGGTCCCGCCGCCGCTGGAGCCCGTGACGGCGATGCGGTCGGGGTCGACCTCGGGGAGGGTCATCAGGAAGTCGACGCCGCGCACGGAATTGAGGGTCTGGAGGCCCATGATGCTCTGCAGGTTCGACTCGGCCTGCGGGCTGTAGAGGCCCCATCCCTCGACGGTGTTCATCTCGGGACGCTGCTTGGCGAACTTGTGCACGACGTCGGCGGAGAACTGGATGGAATCGGAGTCGCTGAGGGCGTCGTAATGCCAGGCGATGCAGCCCATGCGCGCGAGCTGCACGCACATGGACTGGAAGCGGCTCTGTCCGCCGCCCTCGAAGCGTTCCTGGCCGGACGCGATCTCCTCGCGCACGTACTTGGACGGCTGGATCAGGAAGCGGGCGTCCTTCCAGTGGCCGTGCGGGAACAGGACGGCGGGCACCTTGCCCTTGATGTTGCGGGGGCGGTAGAGGTTGCCGGTGACATACAGGCCCGGCGCGCTCTCGAAGTAGACTTTCTCGACGGTGTATTCGTCGAACTCCATGCGTCCATGGACGACGGGATTCAGCGGGCTCTTCGTCGGCATGGGCCACATTCCCTGCGAGACGAGGATGCGCCGGCGGATGGCCTCCTGCTGGGCCGGCCAATCCTTCGCGGTCTTGGGCGGGGTGAAGGGGAAGTAGCCGTTGAGGTCCTTGAGGGGGCCGAGCCGGGAGTCTTCGGCGCAGAGGCAGGCCGCGGACGCGAGCAAGGAGGCGAGGATGAGCCGGGGTAAGCGCATGCCCGACGATGGGACGCCCCGCCTCCGGGGGCAATACCGACCCGCAGGGCGCTCAGACCCCCGGACGGGAGGCGGTCACGCCGCCCTGCCGCAGGGTGAGGGCGCTGAAGGCCATCGTGAGGACGCAGCAGACGCACATCACGGCCACGACGCCGCCCCAACCGGAACGGTCGGCGATCCAGCCCACGCCGGTGCCGGCCAAGGCCGACCCGAACACGTAGCCGAAGAAGCCGGTGAAGCCCGCCGCGGTCCCGGCGGCCTTCTTGGGCACCATGTCGAGGGCCTGCAGGCCGATGAGCATGATCGGGCCGTAGATGAAGAACCCGATCACGATGAGGGCCGTGATGTCGATCCACAGGGGCCCCTCGCGGTTGAGTCCGTAGACGACGAGGCCGAGCAGGGTCGGCACCATGAACAGGAGGGTCGCGGGCGCGCGCCTCGAACGGAACCAGCGGTCGGAGATCCAGCCGCACAGGATGGTGCCGGGCACGCCCGCCCACTCGAAGGCCGACCAGGCCCAGCTGGACTGCTGGAAGCTGAACCCCTTGGCGGTCTGGAGATAGGCGGGCACCCAGTCGACGACGCCGTAACGCACGAAGTAGACGAAGGCGTTCGCGACGGCGATGGACCAGAGGAGGCGGTTGCCGAAGACGTGGGTGAAGAAGATCTCCCGGAAGCCGAGGGTGCGCTCATGGTCGCTTCCGTATCCGGGCGGATAGTCGTTGCGATGCGCCTCGATGGGCGGGAGTCCGCAGCTCTGCGGGGTGTCCCGCATCGCCCACCAGGAGAAGACGGCGATGAGCAGCGCGACGGAGGCGTTGAAGTGGAACTTGGCGCCCCAGTCGCCATAGAGCGCGACCCCGGCCAGCGCCACGGTCGACACCAGGGCCCCGCCGACGTTGTGCGCGACGTTCCAGACGGAAACCGCCCTGCCCCGCTCGCCGGGACTGAACCAGTGCACCATGGTCTTGCCGCAGGGAGCCCAGCCCATGCCGTTGAACCAGCCGTTGAGGGCCTGCAGGACGATCATCGCGGTGAGCGACAGGTAGACCTCCTTGACGAGTCCGCAGACGAGCAGGATGCCGCTCGAGAGGGCGAGTCCGAGGGGCAGGAAGTAACGCGGGTTGCTGCGGTCGGAGACGCTCCCCATGAGGAACTTCGAGAAGCCGTAGGCGACGGAGAGCGCGGTCATGGCGCCCCCGAGCTGCGCCTTGGTGTACTCGGGGTGCTCGAGGAGGATGTCGGGGACAGCGAGGGAGAAGTTCTTCCGGACGAGATAGTAGCCTGCGTAACCGACGAAGATGCCCAGGAAGACCTGCAGTCTCAGCCGGCGGTATTCGGGGTCGATGCGCTCAGGCGGCAACCTGGGAATCTCCGTGGCCGGCCTGAGGAAGGCGAACATGCCGGTCAGAGGGCGCGGATTTCGGCCAGCATGGCGCGGAGCTCGCGCATGATGAGCTCGGACGCGTCCTCCTGCACGTGGCAGGTGCCGAGCCAGGTCTCATATCCGCCGAGTTCATGCTGACCTGGGGTCGGCAGATATCCGTGCCGGCCGTTGGCCAGGCCCACGACCATGGTGCGCGCAAAGGGGCTCTCCTTCTTCAGGGCGAGTCCGATCTCGGCGAAGGTCTCGAAGGGGATGCCGACGATGACGTTCTCCCCGATGCGGAAGGTCTGCAGGATGACGTCGATGGTCTCCTCCTTGCGCTCGGCGGCGCTTAGGGTGCGCCGCGCGTAGTGCTCGGCGAGACGCGGGAGGCGGGCCTTCGCTGCCTCGTCCTTGATCGCGAGCACGGCCTTGGCGTAAAGGAGCTGCTCGGCGGTGGGCTTGCGATAGCGGAGGTTGAGCGTGCGCTGCCTGAGTCCGAGGACGGTGCGTGCGTCGTGCGTCTTCACGTCGCGCAGGGCCAGCCAGACGGCGTCCGCGGCCTCGCCGGCGACGATGCGCACCTGCTCCATGGGCTCGCGGGGGGCACGGATGGTGCCGAAGGGCGAGTTGTTGATGTCGCCGGAGGTGCCGTTTGACATCATGGCCACGACGCCCGGGGTGCCGAGGCGCTGGGGCACGAGGCGCGCGAACTCGCCGTAGTAGTCGGCGGAAATCTTGCCGCGCGGGGTGGCGCCCACGTAGTGCAGGGAATAGTTGGCGAAGACGGCCAGGGGGCGGTTCTTGGCGTCGCGGACGGAGAGGATTCCGATATCGGGGTCGGTCGGCCCGGCAGGACGGTCCAGGACGTCGGGCGAGTTGGGCGGATTCATCCTGACCTTGTCCATCTTGCCGAAGGGGTTGGGCTGCATCTTTCCCTCCTTGAGGTACCAGCGCCGGTTGAAGACTTCGTGCGGCAGGGGCCGGGAGGTGAACGCCACGGAGGCGGGACGGAGGTCGGCATGCGCCTTGACGAGGGCCTCGGTCAGGCCGGCCACGAGGACGGCACGGTTCTTCTCGGCGGGAGATTCAGGGTTGGAACCGGCGGTGCCGGACACGCCGACGCCGGAATGGGTGTGGGTCGAGGCCACGAGCATGTGCTCGAAATGAACGCCGGTCTTCTCCGAGGCGGCCCGCTTGGCTTCGGCGATCAGCTCGGGAGGGAGCCCGAGGTTGTCGACGACCGACAGGATCATGGTCGTGGTGCCGTCCGAAAGCGCCACGGCCCGGGCCATGAGGGGATCGTTCACGCCCTCGGCCATGTTGGCATCGAATCCGCCCGGCATGTTGATCGGAAAGGCGACGGGTGAGACGTCGACGGCGGCGGCGCCGGCCCTAAGGGGCTTGGATTCGGCGGCACCGAGGGAGGATGCCAGGGCAAGCAGAAGAAACGGACGCATGGTTCCGGAGGGGTTGGGGCAATGGGATTAAGCGTTCCAACCCCGTCCCGGGCAAGGGATTAAGCCCTCGGGACCGACCGGGCGGTTTCGTGCCTTGCCCGCAGGGCCGAAGCGAAATATGAAAGAGCATGCGCCCCGCCACTTTCATCCTGACGATCGCCCTCGCCTGCGGACTCACCGCCGTGGTGATGAAGCTTCTGCCGGACCAGCCGGCCGCAGCGCCCAAGGAACCGGCGCCCGCCCCGGTCGTGGTCGAGGTGAAGCCGACGGCCTGGCCCACGCCTCCCCCGGCCGCCCCCGCGGTCAATGCCGAGAACAAGCGGCCGCAGATGAGCGACGAGATGAAGGCGCGCTTCAAGGAGTTCGGCGATGAGACGCGCAAGCTGGCCCTCGAGATCGCCGGGGACGAGAAACGGCTCAACGAGGCGGTCCGTGCCGGCATGTTCACTCCGGAAGGGATGAGCATCATGATGAAGGCGCGTGAGATCGGCGAAAACTTCCGGAAGGCGACGACGGATGCGGAGCGCGAAGCGGCGCTGACGGAAGTCCCCGCGCTGCGCGACCAGGCCCTCGCCCGCCTGCGCATCGAGGTCGACAAGCTCAACTCTCCCGCTCCGGCGTCCAATCCGACTGCTCCCGCCCCCACCGCCCCTCCCGCAGTGATCATGTAAGGGAGTAAGACCCCGGGGGGGCAAGTGGGCACGGTGACACGGGGGCAATGCCAGCCGGCCAGCTCGTGCCCGTGCCCGTGCCTCTATGT
>JBJTIX010000311.1:0-3898 GCA_046095205.1 Opitutia bacterium | reverse complement strand
TCTTCATACGCTGATGAGCCTCCACGAATTCGCCGACCGCCTGCGCTCCCCCGACGACCGCCGGGCCTTCCTCGAGAAGGCCGCCAAGATGGCCTTCGGGCTCACCGTCCTGCCCGCCTTCGCCGCCGCCGCCGAGCCCTCCGCGCCCAAGGCGCCCAACGCGTCGCTGCCCGGCTTCGGCAAGGCCAAGAGCATCATCTTCCTCGAACTCTCCGGAGGCATGTCGCACATCGACACCTTCGACCCCAAGACCGGGGCCTCCAAGGGGCCGGGCGACGCGGTCACGACCAAGGCCGGCTACCAGGTCACCAGCCTCCTGCCGGCCACGGCCCGCGTCTCCGACAAGCTCTGCGTGATCCGCTCGATGACCGCCAAGGTCGGCGTGCACGCGTCCGCCCAGTACTTGATGCGGACCGGCTTCGAGCAGCGCGGGGTCATCCAGCATCCCAACTTCGGCGCCTGGGCCCAGCACTTCCTCGGCCGCAGCAGCCAGACGCTTCCTGCGAGCGTCTGCGTCAACCGTCCCTCCAACCAGGGCAACGGCTGGTTCCCCGCGTCCCATTCGCCCCTGCCCATCCTCGATCCCGCCAACGGGCTTCCCAACACCTCCGGCGTGGGCGACAGCAACGACCAGAAGAAGCGTGCGGCCCTGCTGGGTGAGCTCGACCGCGGTTGCGGCGGCGTCGTCGGGGATGAGAACGTCAAGGCCTACAACGATTTCTACGCCTCCACCTTCGAGCTGATGCGCAGCCGGGACCTGAAGGCCTTCGACATCAGCGCCGAGCCCAAGGCGGCGCGCGCCAAGTACGGCGCCGACAAGTTCGCGCAGGGCTGCCTGCTCGCCCGCCGGCTCGTCGAACATGGCGTCCGCTTCGTCGAGGTGCGCAGCGGAGGGTGGGACATGCACGCCTCCCTCGAGGACCGCATGGAGGACATTGGCGCGGAGTTCGACGCCGCCTTCGCGGCCCTGATCGAGGACCTTGATTCCAACGGCATGCTCGACACGACCCTGGTCGTGGTCACCACGGAGTTCGGCCGTAAGCCCTCATTCGAGGGAGGCGGTCGCGGACACCACCCCCTGGTATTTTCCACCGTCCTGGCCGGGGCCGGCGTCAAGCGTGGCCACGTGCACGGTGCCAGCGATCCCAAGGGTTACGAGGTCGCCAAGGACCCCGTCACGGCCGGCGCCTTCCACGCCACCGTCGCTCACGCCGCGGGCCTGCCCGTCGGCACGGAGATCATGACGCCCTCGGGCCGTCCGATGGTCATCTGCATCAAGGCCGCGCCCGTCACCGCCGTCTTCGCCTGACCGCAGTCAGCGCCGCAGGATGACGGCGGCGAGGTCGCCGGCGCGTTCGAGGTGGACCGCATGTCCCGCGCCGTCCACCTCCCCGTACCGCGCCCTGGGCATCAGGGTCGTCATCGTGCGCGCGATGGCGCAGAACTTGGCATCCTCAGAGCCCGTCACGAGGTCGACCGGCATGCGCAGCTCCGGCAGACGTTCCCACAGGGAGGGCAGGGCGCCCGTGCCGACGTGCTCCAGGCTGAGCGCCAGCCCCTCCGCATCGTTCCTGTGTCTCCCGGCGACGATCGTCCGAGTGCTTTCGTCCTGCATCGAGAGCAGCGTCCTGAACATCGTCTGCGTGTGCCAGTAGCGGATGAAGGCGTCCGTGCCCCGGGTGCGGATGAATTCCGCAAGGGCGGAGTCGGCCGCGGTGCGCTCGTCCCTTTCGGAAGGAGACCTCAATCCGGGCGACGCGCCGATCAGGATGAGCCGTGAGACCCGTGCGGGATTGGCGAGGGCCCAGTGGAGCGCGATCCGCCCGCCCATGGAGTAGCCCAGGAGATCGATGGGGCCGTCTTCTGCCGCGGCATCGATCACCCGGAGGTGTCCCGCGAGCGAGTAGGCGTCCTTGTCACGCAGCCCGCCCTTTGCGCCGTGTCCGGGCCAGTCCGGTGCGACGACCTTGATTTCACCGGGCAGTTCGTCAGCCAGCCGGTCATAATCGCCCCCTCGGCCGGTGAATCCATGCAGTGCGACCAGCCTTTTCATGCGTTTATTCGAACTTCACGCCCCCCTTTGGCAACTTCACGAAACAGGCTAAAAATCGTCCTTGGGCCTTTGACTTTACTGCAAGGTTATGGCAATAGTGAGGTGTTTTACCTATTTTTGACGAAATTTCTTCAAGGTTATTCCCCATCCTGCACTCATCCCCTCAACCCCAAACCCTATGCCTGGAATCCGAGTGAAGCCGTGGAACCGCGTGGACAATCCGGTCTACAGCCTTTCGACCACGGCGAACGGACGCGGCAACCTGAACATCTGCAGCTACGTCACCTCGATCTCGATGAAGCCCAAGCGCTTCATCATCGGGGTCTACAAGGAAACCAAGACCCTCGCCAACCTCGAGGCCAACCCCGTGGGCCTGCTGAACTACCTCGCGATGGACCAGGCCCAGCTCGTGAAGCTTCTCGGAAAGAAGTCGGGGCACTCGGTGGACAAGATCGCCCAGCTGGGCGACCAGCTCGAGCATGTCGGCGACGGCCTGTACCGGATCAAGGGCGCCATCGCGACGCTCCGGCTCAAGTTCACCGAGCGGATGGACGCCGGCGACCATTGGGCATGGCTGGCGCACCTCGAGTCCTACGAGAATATCCGCGAGGCGCCGCCCCTGACCATCGAGGAGCTGAAGCGGCTGAAGCTGATCCTCGCCTGAGGTTCAGCGTCCGTTCGTCCTGCGCAGGCTGGCCTTCTCGTCCCGGTGGGGGATGAGGTAGGTGCGTCCGCGGATCAGGCGTTCGTAGAGGTCGACCATGGCCACCCCTTCGCGCGGCCGGACCGAGTCGGCCTTGGTGGCGCGGTCGACCTGGCGCTTCAGCATGCGGCAGAGGTCTTCGGAGTTGTACTGGATCATGCCGAGGATGCGCTCCACCGAGTATCCCGGAAGCGCCTCCTCGATGTAGAAGCCGTCCTCCTCGTCGTCCTCGAGGAACGCGTGCACCTCGTTGACGCGGCCGAAGAGGTTGTGGAGGTCGCCCATGATGTCCTGGTAGGCGCCGACCATGAAGGCCCCGATGTAGTAGGGCCGTCCTTCCTTGAGCGGGTGGAGGGCGAGCGTGCGGCGCACGTCCTCGAAGTCGATGAAGTCGTCCACCTTGCCGTCGGAGTCGCAGGTGATGTCGACCAGCGTGGCCTGCACCGTGGGGCGCTCGTTGAGGCGGTGGATCGGCGCCATGGGGAAGAGCTGGTCGAGGGCCCAGTGGTCGAGCAGCGACTGGAAGACGGAGAAGTTGCAGACGTACTGCTCGGCCAGCATCGCGTCCAGGCGGGCGAGCTCGTCGGGCACGTCGGCGGAGCTGGCGAGGTCGGCGCGCAGCTGGCGGCAGACGTCCCAGAAGAGCCGGTCGGCCAGGGCGCGTTCCTCCAGGCGCATGCTGCCCAGGCTGAAGCGGGCGTGGGCCTCCTCGCGCTTGGCCTTGGCGTCGTGGTAGCGCTCGAGGGGGTCGAACTTGCGGCGGTTGCGGCGGATGGCGTCGAGCTCCCGCACGACCTGGTGGGGGCGGCCCTTGAGCGCACCGACCGGCCCGAGGTCGCGGGCGATGCGGTCGACGGCCTCGAAGATGAGGATGGAGTGCGGGGCGACGAGCGCGCGGCCGGACTCCGACACGATGTCGGGCACCTCCACGTGGCTCTCGCGGCACACCTGCATGACGTTGGCCACGACGTCGCGTGCGTAGACCTCCATGCTGTAGTTCATGGAGGACTCGAAGGCCGAGCGGCTGCCGTCGTAGTCGACGCCCAGGCCGCCGCCGACGTCGAGCAGGCCCATGGGGAAGCCCATGCGGCTGAGCTCGCAGTAGAAGCGCGCGGCCTCGACCACGGCCTTCTTGATGGTGG
>JBJTIX010000310.1:0-2335 GCA_046095205.1 Opitutia bacterium | reverse complement strand
GGCCGGCACGGGGGCGCGTTCACGCCCGATGGACCGGTCAACCTGAAGCACCTCCGCTACAAGGAGGACCACCGGCCGCTGGTCGAGGGGCTCGACAACTACGCCTGCCGCAACTTCTCGCGCGCCTACCTGCGCCACCTGCACCACGCCGGCGAGACGCTGGGCGGGACGCTGCTCGCGCTGCACAACATCCATTTCCTGCAGGACCTGATGGCCCAGGCCCACGAGCACATCCGGGCCGGCGACTACGCTTCCTGGTCCCGCGCGTGGTGCGAACGCTACGAGGCGGGCGCCAAGGACGAGATCCCCGAGGACTGAGCCCTCACCGGGCGTTGCCGTCGAAGGTCAGCCGCATGCCCATCGGGGCGTCGGCGCGCACCCGTCCGTCCTCGTAGACGCAGACTCCGTTGACGAAGGTGCGCTCGACGGTGGCGCTGAAGGCGTGCCCCTCGAAGGGGGACCAGCCGCACTTGTAGAGGATCCCCGCCGCGCCGACCTTGGTGGGCCGGGCGGGGTCGACCACGACGAGGTCGGCCCAGTGTCCCTCGCGGATGAAGCCGCGTCCCTGCACGCCGAACAGGCGGGCGGGCGCGTGGCACGCCCGCTCGACGGCCGTCTCGAGCGAGAAGGCGCCCTGCCTGGCCAGGTCGATGAGCATGAGCAGCGGATGCTGGATGAGCGGCAGGCCCGACGGCGCCTTGAAGTAGCCCTGCGCCTTCTCCTCACGGGTGTGCGGCGCGTGGTCGGTGGCGAGCACGTCGATCACGCCGGAGGCCACCGCGGCGCGGACGGCGTCACGGTCGGCCCGGGTCTTGATGGAGGGGTTGCACTTGATGCGGTGTCCCTGCGCCGCGTAGTCCTCCTCAGAGAACCACAGGTGGTGCACGCAGGCCTCGGCGGTGATGCGCTTCGCGGCGCCGAGCGGGGCGGACGAGAAGAGCGAGAGCTCCTTGGCGGTCGTGATGTGCAGGACGTGCAGGCGCGCCCCGTGCTCCCGCGCCAGTGAGACCGCCATCGAGGAGGAGGCGTAGCAGGCCTCGACGGAGCGGATGCGCGCGTGCTCGGCGGCGGGGACTTCCTCGCCCCATCGGGCCCGGGCCTCGGCCTCGGCGGCCTTGATCATCGGGGTGTCCTCGCAATGGGTGGCGATGAGGGCGGGGGAGTGCCGGAAGATCGCCTCGAGGGCGGCGTGCCGGTCGACGAGCATGTCTCCGGTCGAGGAACCCATGAACACCTTGACCCCGCAGATCTTCCGCGGGTCCATCGTCTTGAGCACCTCGGCGTTGCTGTTGGTGCCTCCGAGGAAGAAGGAGTAGTTCGCGGGCGAGCAGGCCGCCGCCCGGGCGTATTTCTTCTCCAGCTCCTCGAGGGTGACCGCCGGGGGGTTGGTGTTCGGCATCTCCATGTAGGAGGTGACCCCGCCCGCCAGGGCGGCCCGCGACTCCGTCGCGATCTCGGCCGTGTGGGTGAGGCCGCGTTCGCGGAAATGCACCTGGTCGTCGATCAGTCCCGGCAGCAGCAGCCTGCCCCGGAGGTCCAGTTCCTTGTCGGCGCGTGCGCCGCCCAGGTCGCCCACGCGCTCGATGCGTCCGTCGCGGATCAGGACGTCGGCCCGGAAGCGTCGCCCTTCGTTGATGACTTCGGCGTCTCGGAGCGCGAGGGATCCCATGCGCTCCATTCCGCCCCCTCTTCAAAAGGGTGCAAACGGAAACCCTTCACCCGCCCACCTTGACCAGGTCGGAAAGGTCCGCTTTCTGCACCCCTTCAGGATTCACGTTCACGGCGGTGACTCGGAACTGGGTGCCCAGGCGGTGGCTGAACTTGAGGACGAAATTGGTGATCAGGAGCTTCTCGCCGGGGAACATCTCCTGTTTGCGCTCCAGCATGGCCTTCATGAGGTCCTCGACCTGCTCGGCGGTGGCGCCCGGAAGGGCGGTCAGGGTCTTCTTGGCCTCGGCGATCTTCTCCTCGCCCTCGATGGAGGCGTTCCAGATGAGGATGGCCACGTTCAGGGCCCCCTTGATGGCGGTGTGATGGTTGCCGGCCTGGTAGATGATCGGCCGGGCGTACTCGATCAGGTGGTCCGCGATGGTGGGCTGACGGGGCGCGGCCTCGGGAGTCGGCGCGGGAAGGGAGAAGTCCCGCTCGATCGGGCGGGGCTGGCGGTTGCCGAAGGCGCCCTGGGTGCGGTTACGGGAGCGGGGGGAGGACATGGGGCCGGGCTGCAAGGGAAATCCTGCGCACGAGGACGGCATGCCGATTTCAGCCGGTCGCGTGACAGTCGGGCGCCCGCTGCCGGGGGTGGGGCGTCCCGAACGTGAGCGAGGAGCGCGCA
>JBJTIX010000309.1:0-17535 GCA_046095205.1 Opitutia bacterium | reverse complement strand
ACTGACCCGCTGAGGCCCCGCCGCGATGGTGATCAAGGTGAGGAACGACGCTCCGGAGTCCCTGGCTGGGTACTCCGCGGGCATCCTCCTCATCGCGCTCGCCCTCGCGGCCTTCGGGCTGATGGTGCAGTACAGCGCGGGCATCTCGCTGTCGTCCAGCAACCGCCTGGCCGCCTTCGACCGCCAGCTGATGTACCTGCCCGCCGCGCTGCTGGCCGGCTGGCTGGTCTACCGCATCGACCTCGACGTGGTGCGTGAACACCGCTGGTGGATCCTCTGGGTCGCCATCGCGGCGATGGTGGCCGCCCGCGTGCCCGGCATCGGGATCTCCGTCAACGGCTCGTGGCGCTGGATCGACTTCGGCTTCATCCGCCTGCAGGCCTCGGACCTCGGCAAGGTCGCGCTCGTGGTGATGCTCGCCCACCTGCTCGCCGTCTCCCAGCGACGCACGCTGCGGCCCGACTTCCCCCTCCTGCGCTTCAGCTCGCGCAGCCCCTACGTCATGCCGGTGGCGGGATGGAACGACTTCCGCGACGGTTTCCTGCGGCCCGCCTCGGTCGTGCTCGCCGTCTGCTTCTTCATCGCCTGGGGTCCCGACCTCGGCACGATCATCCTCTGCTGCGCGGTGGGCGGGACCATGATGCTCGTCTCCGGAGCCCGCTGGCGCTACGTCATCCCGGCCTTCCTGCTCGGCGCCGGAGCCTTCGCCGTCGTGGTCATGAACTGGGAGAACCGGATGCGCCGCTTCCTGTCCTTCACCGACCCGTGGGGCCGCCGCGGCGACGAGGCCTACCAGCTCTTCGAGGGCATGGTCGCCTTCGGCGTCGGCGGCATCACCGGGCAGGGCGCCGCGCAGGGCGTGCAGGGCCGCGCCTTCCTGCCCGAGGCCCACACCGACTTCGTCTTCTCGGTCATCGGCGAGGAGTACGGCCTGATCGCGACGGCCTCCGTCGCCTGCGCCTACTTCGCGATCTTCCTCCTCGCGCACCGCGCGATGCGGCGCTCGACGGACCTCTACCGGTTCAACCTCTGCCTCGGCGCGACGCTCTTCCTGGTCATGCAGGCGCTGGTGAACATGGGCGTGGTGACCGGCCTCCTCCCCACCAAGGGGATCTCCCTTCCGTTCCTGAGCTACGGCGGCACCAACCTCGTCGTGATGTCGTGCATGGTCGGGCTGACCCTCAACTGCCTGCGCGACGCGCAGGCGCCCGCCTTCGTGCCCAGGGAGGCGAGGACATGAGCCGCGTGCTCCTCGCCTGCGGCGGCACCGGCGGGCATCTGGCCCCGGGCATCGCCCTGGCCCAGCGGCTCACCGCCGCCGGCCACGAATGCCTGCTGGTCGTGAGCCGCAAGGCCGTCGACGCCCACATGACCGCCAAGTATCCCGCGCTCCGCTTCGTGCCGGGGCGGGGCAGGGGCTTCGGTCCGGGCCTGCTCGGCCGGCTGCTGTTCTTCCCGTCCTTCTTCGGCGCGGTCTGCTCCTCCTGGCTCCGCCTGCGCGGGTTCCGCGCGGACGCGGTCGTGTGCTTCGGCGGCTTCATGAGCCTCGGCCCCGCGGTGGCGGCCGCAGTCTCCGGCGTGCCGGTGGTGGTGCACGAGGCCAACCGTCGTCCGGGCAAGGCCGTCCGGCTCATCGCCCGCTTCGCGCGCGCGGTGCACCTGCCCCCGGGCGTGCGCATCCCCGGCGTCGCCGAAGGGCGTCAGTTCGACTCGGGCTATCCCGTGCGCGACGAGATCCGCCCCGTCGCGCGCGCGGAGGCGCGACGGACGCTCGGCCTGCCCGAGGACGGCCGGCTGGTGCTCGTGCTCGGCGGGAGCCAGGGCGCCTCGGCGCTGACGCGCTGGGCCGCGTCCGCCGCCCCCGGGCTCGCGGGCGAGGGCGCGCACCTGCTCTGCCTCACCGGACCCGCCGGACGCGAGGGCGAGGAGCGGCACGCGGGCCGCACGCTGCGCTTCCTGCCCTTCTGCGACCGCATGGCCGAGGCCTACTCGGCGGCGGACGTCGCCGTGTCGCGCGCCGGCGCGGGCACGCTAGCCGAGCTCGCGGCCTGCCGCACGCCCTCGGTGCTCGTCCCCCTTCCGGGCGCGGCCGACGACCACCAGACGGCGAACGCGGCCCACCTTGCCGGCGCCGGCGGCGCGGTCAGCGTGCCGGAGTCCTCGCTCGGGGGCCTCACCGAGGAGGTGCGGGGGCTGCTGCGCGACGAGGCCCGTCTCGCGCGCATGCGCGAGGCGCTCGCCTCGGTCGCCGCGTCGAACCGCTGGGACGAACTCCGGCTTCACGTCGAGGCCTGCGCCAAGGGGGGCGTCCCGGTGCCGTGAGCGCGGGCTCCGTCTGGATGCTCGGGGCCTGCGGCATGGGCGTCGGGCCGCTGGCCATCTACCTTCGCGGCGAGGGCTGGGACGTCTCGGGCTGGGACGACTCCACCGGCAGCCCGATGGAGCTGCAGCTCGCCGACGCCGAGATCCCGCTGCTGAAGGACCCCTGGGCCGCGGGCCGCTCGCCGGCCCTCGTCGGCCGCTCCAGCGCCGTCAAGCCCGGCCACCCCGCGCTCGCGCTGGCCGAGGCGCGGGGCGCCCGCGTGCTGCGCCGCGGCGAGCTGCTCGCCGAGCGCGTCGCCTCGCGCCGCTTAGTCGCCGTTTGCGGCAGCCACGGCAATACCCCCAACTGCGGCAAGATCGTCGCCGCGCTAGCCGGCGACGGCGCCGACGTAGGCTACGTCCTCGGCGGCCTCTTCCGCGACCCCGCGATGCCGCCCGCGCGCGCCTCGGCCGCCTCGCCCTGGGTCGTCGCCGAGGTCGACGAGAGCGACGGCAACATCGGCGCCTTCTCTCCCGACGTAACCGTCGCCGTCAACCTGGACTGGGACCATCCCGACTACTACCGCGACGAGGCCGCGCTCGAGGCCGTCTTCCGCGCGCTGTTCGAGCGCACGCGCACCGCGGTGATCATCCCGGCCGGCAACGAGCGGCTGGAACGCCTGACCGCCGGCCTCGCCGTGCGCGTCCTGCGCGTCGGCGCCGAGGGCGACTACCGCGTCCGCCCCGTGGCCGGCGACCATGCGGCCTCGGTGCTCGAGCTCGGCGGCGCGTTCCCGGCGGGGCAGGTGACCGTGCCCGTCGCGGGCACCTTCAACCGCGCCAACGCCGCGATGGCCCTCGCCGCCGCGCACGTCGTCACGGGCGCGGTCGCGCCCGACCCGCTCGGCCGCTGGCGCGGCATACGCCGCCGGCAGGACGTCCTCTTCGAGCGCCCCGGACTCCGCATCCTCGCCGACTATGCGCACCACCCCACAGAGATCGCCGCGCTGCTCCGCTGGCTGCGCGAGACGCACGCCGGGCGCGTCGTGGTCGTCTTCCAGCCGCACCGTCACACGCGCACGCGGCAGTATGCCGCCGAGTTCCGGCAGGCCCTCACGGCCGCCGACCACGCGCTGGTCCTGCCGGTCTATTCCGCGGGCGAGCCGGCGGTGGAGGGCGGACGTTCCGAGTCCGTCGTGGCGGGTTCCGCCCACCGCCTGATCGAGGACCGCCGGGCCCTGCCCGAGGCCCTCGATGCGCTGGTCGCAGACCAGGACGCCGTCGTCGCCTTCGTGGGCGCAGGCGACATCGAGCGCGACGCCGAGGCCTACGCCAAGCGTCAGCGTCGTGCGGGCGCTCCGGCCGTCACGCCCGACCTGCCGGACCTGGTCGCCGGCCGTCTTTCCGCCGAATGCGCGCTGCGCGCGAACGAGCCGCTCGCGCGCCGCACCACGCTCGGCCTCGGCGGCAACGCCCGCTGGTACGCGGAGCCCGCCTCGGTCGACGACGTCGTGACCCTCCTGCGTGCCTGCGCCGAGCTCGACCTGCGCTGGTTCGTCATCGGCCGCGGCAGCAACCTCCTCGTGCCGGACGACGGTTACGACGGCCTCGTGCTGCACCTCGACCCGGCGCGCTGGGGCGAGGTCACGCCCCTCGGCGAGGGCCGCCTGCGCGTCGGCGGCGGGGCGCGCCTGAAGGAGCTCTGCGGCGTCGCCGCGCGCGAGGGGCTGGCGGGCTTCGAGTTCCTCGAGGGCATTCCGGGCACCGTGGGCGGATCGCTCCGGATGAACGCCGGCGCGATGGGGGGCTGGATCTTCGACGTGGTCGAATCGGTGGAGTGGCTCTCGCCGCAGGGCAGGGTGCGCGCCGCGCGCCGCGACTCCTTCGACGCGCTGTACCGCGACTGCCCGCAGCTGCACGGCTCCGTCGTGCTCTCCGCGGTCCTGCGCGCCGCCGGGCGCGACGAGCCCGCCGCGATCCGCGCGCGGATGGACGACATGGCGCGCCGGCGCAGGGAGTCCCAGCCCCGCGAATCCAGCGCGGGCTGCGTCTTCCGCAATCCCGCGGACGCCAAGGCCGGCATGCTGGTGGACCGCGCGGGCCTCAAGGGCGCCGCCTGCGGTGACGCCGAGGTCTCGTCCGTCCACGCCAACTTCATCGTCAACCGCGGTTCGGCCAGCGCCGCCCAGTTCGTCGAGGTCATGCGCCGCGTGCGCGCCGGCGTGAAGGAGAGCAGCGGGGTCGAGCTGCAGCCCGAGATCGTCGCGCTGGGCAGGGAATGGAGGGACCTCCTGTGAGCGACGTCCCCGCCATCGTGGTCCTGTCCGGCGGCGCCTCCTCCGAGCGCGAGGTCTCCCTGCGCTCCGGACGTTCCGTCGTCGCGGCGCTGCCCGGGGCCCGCCTGGCGGAGCTGCCCGGGGACGCGCTGCCCGAATGGCTGGATCCCGACCGTCACGTCGTGCTGCCCGTGACCCACGGCGGCTGGGGCGAGGACGGCGGCCTGCAGGCGGCGCTCGAGTCCCGCGGGGTGGAGTTCGCGGGCTGCGGTTCGGCCGCGAGCGCCCTCTGCATGGACAAGGTGCGGACCAAGCAGGCCATGCGGACGGCCGGGGTGCCCGCCGCGCCCGAGGCCGCCTTCGAGGCCGCGAGCCCTCCTTCGCCGGACGAGCTCATCGCCCGGCTGGGCGAGAGCCTCGTCATCAAGCCCTCGGACCAGGGGAGCAGCGTCGGCCTGCTCATGCCGAAGGGCAGGGCGGAGGTCGCGGCCGCCCTTGCCGGACTCCGGTCCGGCCGCTGGATGGCGGAGCCGAGGCTGGTCGGCCGCGAGCTGTCCATCGGCGTGCTCGACGGCGAGCCGCTCGGAATCGTGGAGATCGTCGCCCTTTCGGGCGTCTACGACTTCCGGACCAAGTACACCAAGGGCGCGTCCGAATACCGGTACCCCGCGGAAGCGCCCCCCGACGTCGTCCGGGCCGTCTCCGAATCGGCCGCCCGGCTCTTCGCCGCCTGCGGGTGCCGGGACTTCGCGCGGGCCGACCTCATCCTTGAGTCCGACGGCCGTTTCCACTTCCTTGAGATCAACACCCTGCCCGGCATGACCGAGACCAGCCTTCTGCCCAAGAGCGCCTCGTGCAAGGGGCTCGACTACCAAGGGCTCGTCAGGCGCATGGTCGCGCCCGCGCTCGGCAGGTTCAACCGGAGGGCCGCCCGCTGACATGGGACTCTTCGACCGACTCTTCGGCCGCCGCCGCGACTCCTACCTGGGGCCCGCCGACCGCGACTGGCGCAACCTCGTCTCGCAGGACGTCAACCGCGTGCCCGCCGACGAGCTCGGCCGGCGCCGCGCCGTGCGTTCGCGCCTGCCCGCCGTCTTCGGCGCGCTGCTGCTGGCGCTGATGGGCTACCTCCTCTGGGCCGCGCTGGAGGATTCCGCCCCCTCGGGCCGCGTCGTGCTCCGTTACAAGACCGACGGATTCCTGCCCGACTCCTTCGTGCGCCAGGTGGTCGGCTCCTCGCCGGACGGCGCCGCCCGCGACGTCCGTTCGATCAAGGCCGACCTCGAGTCCGACAACCAGGTGCTCGCCGCCGACGTCCGCCGCCGTCCCGACGGCAGCCTCGACGTCGCCGTGCGCGAGCGCGTGGCCGTCGCGAGGGTCGCGCTGACCGAGAACGGCGTCATCGCCGTGCGCCTCGTGAGCCCCGACGGACGGACCTTCGCCGGGCTGGGCTATCCCGAGTCGGCCGTGCGCAGCCTGCCCGAGGTCCGCGACTTCCGCATGACCGGCACAGGGGACCGCCTCAGCGTGGAGGGACTCGACGTCGTCGGGCCCGTCCTGCTCGCCGCGCGGCAGGAGCATGAGCGCCACTACCGCCAGTGGGCCGCGGTCTCGCTCCGCGACTGCTTCGGCGCCCAGGAGGACGCGCCCGGCTCCAACCTCAACGTCACCGTGCGCGCCGCCTCGCAGCCCACGGACCGTCCGGCGCTCGTCGGCATCGTCTTCTCCACCGCGAACTGGCGGCAGGAGCTCGCCCTGCTCCCTCGCGTCGACGTCGACGCCCTGCTGCGCCGCCCCGGCACCACCTCCCAGTCCTACGTCCTCAAGCTCTCCATCCGGAACCGAACCTTCAACCCTCCCGTGCCCGAACCCCGTCTGGTGCCCGTCACCGTCTCCGTCGTCCGATGACCCCCAAGCCCCTTCCGTCCCTCATCGCCGTCATCGACATCGGCACCGCCAAGACCGTCAGCCTCGTCGGCCAGATGATCGGCGGCAAGGCCCGCATGCTCAGCTTCAGCGAGCGCCGCACCGACGGCGTCGTGAAGGGCGTCGCCACCGACCTCGAGAAGCTGCACGCGTGCGTGCACGCGGTCGTGCACGACGTCGAACGCGGTTCCAGCCGCGGAATCGACGAGGTGTACCTCTCGCTCGGAGGTCCGGCGGCCGAGGGCGAGCGCGTGAAGGGCCTCGTCATGGTGCCCGCGCGCGACGGCAAGGTCACCCTCAAGGACCTGCAGGAGGCCGTGGCCTCCGCGCGCAAGCAGGAGCCCCCCGCCGGCCGCACCACCATCCTCTACATGCGCCAGCCCGCGATGCTGGACGGCAAGCCCGTCGCCAGCCCCGTCGGGATGATCGGCCGACGCCTCGAGGTCAGCTTCTGGCGCGTGACGCTGGAGGAGGCCCTGCTGCGGGCGCGGGTCGGCATGATCAACGGCATGAGCATCCGCGTGCGGGACTTCATCCTCTCCTCGCACGCGGCCGCCTGCGCGGTCGCCCAGGACGCGGACAAGCACGGCGGCGTGCTGGTCATCGACATGGGTGCCGGCACGACCGACTGGATCCTCTACTTCAAGGACCACATCCTCTGCGCCGGGTCGCTGCCCGTGGGCGGCGAGCACCTGACCAACGACCTCGGCGTGGCGCTGCGCGTCAGCCGCGAGACGGCGGAGGACCTCAAGTGCCGGTTCGGCTCGGCCGTCCACCGCGACGCCGACGTCAACCAGACCATCTGGAAGGACGGCGACCGCGGCCTCGGCGACCAGCAGTTCAACCGCGGAACGATCACGAAGGTCCTCTCGCTCCGGTACCAGGAGGTGCTCGACATGGTGCGCAAGGACGTGATGCGCCACCTCGAGGGCATCTTCCCCGGGCACCCCGTCCGCCTCGACCAGCACATGCTCCCCTCGGGCGTCATCCTCGCCGGCGGCTCGGCCAACCTTGCCGACGCCTGCGAGGCGGTCCAGCAGGCGCTGGGACTCACGGCCCGCGTCGGCGTGCCGGATTTCGACAGCGAGTCGCTCCGCAAGCCGGAGTACGCCGGCGTGGTCGGGCTGATGCGCGCCGCCATCACCGACGCCCCGCCCGCCGTGCGCCGTCCGCGCGGGCTCTGGGAGCAGTTCAAGGCCCTCTTCCGCTTCTGAGATGGAGCGCACGCCCTCGATCCTCCTGCTCGGACTCGGCGGCGCCGGTTGTTCGATGGTGACCCGGCTCTCGGCGGGTCTGCCCTCCGAGGTGGGCGTGATGTTCGTCGACACCGACGAGCGCTCGCTCGTGCCGGGCGCGCAGACGCTCCAGCTCGGCCGGCAGCAGACGCGCGGCATGGGCACGGGCGGCGAGGTGAGCTCGGGGCTGGCCGCGGCCGAGTCCGAGGAGGCCGCGCTGCGCCGAGCCATCGCGGGGGTCCACATCCTCGTCATCGTGACCGGCCTGGGCGGCGGCACCGGGAGCGGGGCGGCGCCCTTCGTCGCCTCCTGCGGCGTGGACGCGGGCGCCACGGTGCTCTGCTTCGCCACGATGCCGTTCACCCACGAGGGCGAGCGCCGCCAGCGCGAAGCCGACCAGGCGGCCACGCTCCTCGCGTCGCGCTGCCACGGGTTCGTCGCGGTGCACAACGACCTCCTCCTGCAGCAGGTGCCGGCGGACTCGCCCCTGCCCGCCACCTTCGCCGCGGCCGACGCCTGGGTCGGCGGCGCGATCCGCGGCATCGCCTCCGCCTTCGCGCCGAACGCGCTCGTGCCCACGGACCCGTCCGCGATCCGCTCCATCCTCTCGACCCAGGGCTCGCCGACCCTCTGCGCCTTCGGCGCGGGGGAAGGGGAGGGCGCCGCCATGAAGGCCGCGCGGGCGGCGGCGGACTGCCCCCTCGCCCACGGGCCCGGCGCGGTCACGCGGGTCGCCTCGCTCTTCGTGCACGTCTCGGGCGGACCGGAGCTGACCTCGACCGACGCCTTCCAGGCGGTGAATGCGGTGCGCTCCAAGTTCGGCGGAGAGACGACCACGGTGCTCTGCGCCCGGACCATCACGGGCATGGCGGGACGGGCCGAAGTCTCGGTGCTCGGGGCGTCGCTGCCGGCGCCGCGCGCGCCCGCCAAGTCGCGCAAGGGCGCCAAGGCCGGCAAGGGCGACGAGGCGCAGACCATCTTCCCCTTCGCCACCGACGACGCGATGCGGCGCGGCTTCTTCGGCGGCGCCCCGCTCACGATCGTGGACGGACAGGACGTGGACGTCCCCACCTACATTCGCAAGGCGGTCCGTCTGCCCGCGGGTCCGTGAGACCGCTTCCCGGTTGCGCCCGCCGGGGGTCCGTCTAACTTGCTCGCGATGCCCGCCTTTGACGTCGCCGCCGTCCGTCGCGATTTCCCCGTCCTGGGGACGTCGGTGCGCGGCCGTCCGCTGACCTACCTCGACAACGCGGCGACCTCGCAGAAGCCGCTCGCGGTGATCCGCCGGCTGGAGCGCTACTACGCGCAGGAGAACGCCAACGTCCACCGGGGCGTCCACCTGCTCAGCGAGCAGGCCACCGCGGCCTACGAGGCGGCCCGGGCCACGGTCGCGCGCTTCCTCGGCGCGCCCGACCCCCGCGGCTGCGTGTTCGTCCGCGGGGCCACCGAGGGCATCAACCTCGTCGCCGACTCCTGGGGCCGCGCGCACCGCCGCGCCGGGGATTAGATCCTCCTCCCGCACCTCGAGCACCACGCCAACAGCGTCCCCTGGCAGCTCGCCGCCGAGCGCGCCGGCGCCCGGGTGGTCGTCGCGCCCGTCACGGCCCGCGGGGAGGTGGACCTGGACGCCTTCCGTTCGCTGCTCTCGCCGCGCACCCGCATGGCCGCGTTCGCGCACGTCTCGAACGCGCTCGGCACGGTCAATCCCGCGGCCGAGATGACGCGTCTCGCCAGGGCCGCCGGCGCCGCGGTGCTCATCGACGGCTGCCAGTCCGCCGCCCACTTCAAGGTCGACGTGGCCGCGCTGGGCTGCGACTTCTTCGTCTTCTCCGGTCACAAGACCTTCGGTCCCACGGGCATCGGCGCGCTCTGGGGACGCCCCGAGCTGCTCGACGCGATGCCTCCCTACCAGTCGGGCGGCGACATGATCCGCAAGGTCGACTTCGAGGGCACGACCTTCCGCGAGGCGCCGGAACGCTTCGAGGCCGGCACGCCCGACATCGCCGGCGCGATCGGCCTGGCGGCCGCGCTCGAGTACTTCATGCCGATCCGCGAGGCCGCCCATGCGCACGAGCAGGCGCTGCTGGCCGCGGCCACCGCCCGGCTCTCCGCCATCCCCGGCCTGACCGTCGTCGGGCAGGCGGCCGAGAAGGTCGCGGTGCTCTCCTTCGACCTCAAGGGCGCGCACCCGCACGACGTCGGCACCCTGCTGGACGCGGACGGCGTCGCCATCCGCACCGGCCACCACTGCTGCATGCCGCTGATGAAGCGGCTGGGGCTGGCCGGCACGGCCCGCGCCTCCTTCGCCTTCTACAACACGCTCGAGGAGGTCGAGGTCCTGGGCCGGGCCCTCGAGCGCGTCAGGAAGATGACGGCGTAGGCCGGCCGGCCCGCGTGAGGCCGAGGAGACCCTGCACCTCCCAGTTGCGCGCCCGCGTCGGGAAGCCGAGCAGCCGGCGCGCCTCCTCGACCTCGTCCGGACGGTTGCCGGGCGGCCAGTCCATCCAGGCGCGTTCCATGTCGCGCCCGTGGGCCTGGAGCAGCGGCAGCAGCGCGTCGATCGCCACGGTGTCGGCGCGGCCCTCCGGCAGGGCGCGGGCGAGCACCTGCTCGTGCAGCTCCCGGCGCGCCATCTCGATGCCCTCGTGCGGACGTTCCGCCCACCTGAGCAAGGATTCGCGCCACGCCGGCTGGGTCCGGTTCAGTTCGAGGTACTGGCCGAGGCGACGGTAGGGATGTCCCGTGGGCCGCAGGCCCCGCAGGCGCCAGCGACCGCACTTGCGCATGTAGACCGCGTCCAGCCCGAGCAGCGTCATCGCCTCGGGCGGCAGGTCGGCGGCCAGTTCCGAAAACGGGGCGCGGTTGCCGCCCGAGCCCAGCGATTCGACGAAGAGCGCGTGGCAGGCGCCCTCCCATCCCCGTTCCGCCAGCCGCGCGGCCGCGTGCGCCGCCTTCCGCCGGAAGCGCTCCAGCGCCCCCGTCCGGAGCCTGCCGGCCAGGTCTCCGCCGGCGTCGCGGAGCCCGCGCACGATGTCGGTCGCGCGCCCGCGGAGCTCGAGCAGCGCGTCCTCCTCGGCCAGTTCCTCGAGGTCGCGCGGCAGGTGGGGGAGCAGCAGCGCCGCCTCCGGCGTCCGTCCCGAGCGCGTCGTCACCGCGCGCAGCTCCGGCAGCAGCACCGCGTGCAGCACCACCGCGTCATAGGCGGCGTCCGCGTCGTGTCCGTGCGCCTGCCAGTCGCCGCAGCGGAGGTGGATCTCCACGTCGCCCCGCACCCGTGCGCCGTCGACGCGGAGTTCGGCGCCGAGGAAGTCGGGTCCGGCGCCGCGGTTCCATTCGCCGGGCCGCACGACGTCGATGATCGCGCCGGAGAGGGCGGGGAGCGGGCCGCGTACCTCGCCGCCCGCCCAGATCCGCTGCACCGCGCGTTCGGCTAGCGTGAACGGACCGTAGGGCCCCGTGAGTTCTTCCACCTCGTCGTCGTTGCGCATGCCGTAACATCGCACACCGCAGTCCCGCCGCGGAAACCCGGACATCGCCCAAGGAAAACGGAGGGGAAAGGACTTGAGGGAAGCCCCCATCCATCCATCCTGTCCGGCCGGGAGAGGTGGCAGAGTGGTCGATTGCACCTGACTTGAAATCAGGCGAACCGCAAGGTTCCGGGGGTTCGAATCCCTCCCTCTCCGCCCCTTTGATGAAAGCCCGACGCATCGTAGTCCTCGACGGACACACGCTCAACCCCGGTGACCTGGACTGGACCGGACTCGCCGAGCTCGGGCCGCTCGAGGTGCACGCGTGGACCGCGCCGGCCGAGGTCGCCGCGCGCATCGCGGGCGCGGACGTCGTCTTCACCAACAAGACCCCGTTGAAGGCCGAGACCATCGCCGCCGCGCGCGGCCTGCGCTTCGTCGGCGTCCTGGCCACCGGCTACAACATCGTCGACGTCGCCGCCGCGGCCGCCGCCGGCGTCCGCGTGGCCAACGTGCCCGGCTACGGCACCGCCGCCGTGGCGCAGCACGTCTTTGCGCTGCTGCTCGACCTCACCAACCACGCCGCGTTCGAGGGCGCCGCCGTGGCGGCCGGCGACTGGACGCGCTCGCGCGACTTCTGCTTCCTGCGCCGCCCGATCGCGGACCTCGAGGTACGCACCCGCGGCGTGGTCGGCTGGGGCGAGATCGGCCGCGCCGTCGGCCGCATCGGCGCCGCGTTCGGGATGAAGGTCCTGGCCTCGGCCCAGACGCCCAAGTCCGATCCGTCCGCCGAGTTCGTGGGCGTCGAGGAGCTCTTCGCCCGCTCCGACGTCGACAGCCTGCACGGCCCGCTGACCGACTCCACCCGCGGCCTCGTCTCCGCCGCCATGCTCGCCCGGATGAAGCCGAGCGCCTACCTCATCAACACCGCCCGCGGTCCGCTGATTGACGAGGCCGCGCTGGCCGCGGCCCTGCGCGACGGCGTCATCGCGGGCGCGGGGCTTGATGTCGTCTGCGTCGAGCCGATGCGCGCCGACTGCCCGCTGCTCGGCGCGCCGCGCTGCGTCATCACCCCGCACGTCGCCTGGGCCTCGCCGGACGCGCGCCGTCGCCTCATGCGGGAGACCGTGGAGAACCTGCGGGCGTTCCTCGCGGGCGAGCGGCGCAACGCCGTCGCCTGACCGCGGTCACTTATTGCGGCCGAGGTCGCTGAACTCCTTGCTGAGCTCCAGGTCGGCGGGCGTGACCGCGACCGGCGCTCCGCCCTCGGGGATGTCCGCCTTCAGCGACCAGAGGATGCCGTTCACGATGAGGCGGCGGAACGGCTCGTCGGCGAAGTTGTCGTGGAAGTGCGCGCCCACGAAGCCGAAGGACCTGCCGCCGTCGGGACGCTCGAACGTCCAGGCCACCGGGTGGTCCTCGCCGGCGACGGTGACGCGCGCCACGGGCCGGGAGGCGGGCAGGAACCGCAGGTGGTAGTACCATTCGTCGCGGCAGCTGAAGTCGGACCAGCCGCGCCCGACCGGATGCCCTTCGGCCACGTCCCTGACCTTCGAGGCCTCGACCTTGTAGCGGGAGAAGCCGCCCTTCTGCGCGTTGAACCATCCGCCCATCGCGTTGAACCAGAGGCCCGAGGCGTCCGGCTCGGCCGCGCCCGTCCCCCAGTGGATGGCGACCAGTCCGGCGCCGCCGGCGAGCAGCCGAGAGACGGCGTCCCTGCGGTCCTTGTGGAAAAGCAGGTCGCCCCCGAGCTTGGTGTGGACGACCACCGCGGAGACGCCTTCGAGCGCGGCCGGATCGGAGGGCCAGCCGCGCGAGACGACGGCCTCCACGCCCGGCGTCTGGCGAAGGCACTTCGCGATGAGCTCGCAGTCGTCCATGTACGTGTGCGTGCGGTAGGGGTGGTCCGGCTGCTGCCCGACGAGCAGGGCCTTCCTGGGGGCGGCGCCCGCCAGCGCGGCGAGCAGGAGGGGCAGGGCGGTCAGTACGGCTTTCATCGGTTCGGTTTGCTGGGTTTGAAATCTCGGACCTGGCGTTCGACATCGGCCGCCTGCGCCGCGGAGAGCATCCCGTTGGTCACGAGTTCGGCCATGAGCTCTTTTGTGGCCGCGCGCGGCACGCGCCGGAGGGCGGCGAAGCGGGGCGGCAGGGCCTGTTCCGTGGCGTCGGCGTGAAGCTCCGCCAGCAAGGTCCATTTGGCGTATTCCCGATAGTCGGGCTTCAGCGTGCCGCTGGAGCCGGGCGGTGACAGCGAAGCCTGGGCGAGCCCCGCCATGCCGTAGGCGTTGCCCTGCAGCGCGGAGCGTCGGAACCAGTCCGGAAAGCTCGCCACCTCCGACCGCATGCAGTCCCTTCCGACGATGCGGTTCTCGGCCATGACGCGGTCATAGTCGTGGCCGATGAGCAGACGTCCGACCGTCTGGTACTCGTGCCGCAGCTGGTATTGGTTCTGCTCGGCGTCGCGCAGGATCACGGCGAAGGCGGCCTGGGCGTAAGGGTCGCCGCCCTGGGCCTGCCGCTGCAGTGCCGACGCCGCGAACTCCAGGTGGAACGGCGGCTTCCGCATGTGCTCCTCTTGGTTGCGACGCTTCGTCTCGGCGGCGGAGATCCGGTCCTGAATCATGGCCTGGTGCCGCTCCTGCTCCTCGCGCTCCCTCTGCCAGGCCGTCAGGCCCAGGCGCCCCAGCAGGCCGGCGGCGAGCAGCAGCACCATCATGATGGCGCCTCCCGTGAGGGGCTTCATGGGATCCTTGCTCATCGGCCTCATTCAAGCCGGTCTGCGACCGCGGTCGAACCTTAAGACCCTGCCGGGGGGAGCGCCGTGCATTTACTTGAAGGACGTCGACGAAAGGGGAATATCGCCCTCACGGATGAAGCCCCTCCGTGAAGCCCTTCTGCTCGTGCTCGCGGCCTCGGCCGTCGCGCAGGAGCCCGGCCATGCCTCCGCCTTCCGGGCCGAGGTGATGCCGGTGCTGAAGGAGGCCTGCCTCGGCTGCCACTCGACCGAGAAGCAGAAGGGTGACCTCGACCTCGAGGTCTTCGGCGACGCCGCCGCGGTGCGGCGCAATCCCCGTGTCTGGGAGCAGGTGCTCGATCAGGTAGCGACCGGCGAAATGCCGCCCAAGAAGGAGAAGCGCCAGCTCTCCGCGGCGGAGAAAGGCCGGCTCCTCGAATGGACGCGTCGTGAGCTCGAGGCCGTGGCGCTCGCCTCGGCGGGCGATCCCGGTCCGGTCGTGCTGCGCCGTCTCTCCAACGCCGAATACGCCTACACCCTGCGCGACCTCACGGGCGTGCCTTCGCTCGATCCCGGGAAGGAGTTCCCGGTCGACGGCGCCGCCGGCGAGGGCTTCACGAACGTCGGTGCGGCGCTGGTGATGTCTCCGACGCTGCTCACCAAGTATCTCGACGCCGCGAAGGAGGTCGGCGAACACCTCGTGCCCCTGCCCGACGGCGTGCGCTTCTCTCCCGGGGTCTCCTCGCGCGACTGGACCGACGAGTCCCTGGCCAGGATCCGCGCCTTCTACGGCCGCTACACGGTGAGCGCCGGAAAATCCGACTCCGCGACCACGGTGGACGGGGTCAAGCTGGACAAGGGCACCGGCGGGGGACGCATCCCGCTCGAGGCCTACTTCGCCGCGCTGCGCGGCGGCAAAGGCGAGGGACTCAGCCCGCGCTACCTGGCCGCGCTCAGGTCGGCGCTCTCGACGCCTTCGAAATCGCCTCTGCTCCTCCCCCTGCAGCGCAGGCATCTCGAGGGCACGCTAAAGGAGTCGGACATCGCGCCCTGGCAGTCCGCGCTCTGGCGTTTCTCGACCGTGGGCCAGATGGGGAAGAAGGAGGGCTCCAAGGCCTGGCAGGAGCCGGTCGACAGCGTCGTCGGGTCGGTGGAGTTCCGGGAGAAACTTTCGGGTGACGTGACCGTGCGGCTCGTCGCGGGGGACGCCGGTGACGGCGCCGTCGGCGACCAGGTCGTGTGGGAGCGTCCGCGACTCAAGGTCCCCGGCCGGCCGGAGATCCCGCTCGACGACCTCCCGGGGCTACTGACGCATCTCGATTCGGGAATCGGCCGGCAAGCCGCCCTGACGCCTCAGGTGCTGCGCGCGGCCGCGGCGGTCGAGACCGGGGCCACTGCCGACCGTGCCGCCGCCGATGCCGGGATCGATCCGGCGCTGCTCGCCGCATGGCTGGACTACCTCGGCATCGGCCGGGTGAAGCTCGAGCCGCTGCTGACCAAGAAGGTGCTTTCCGTTCCCGGTCATCCGAAGGTGAGAGGGTGGCAGGGCGACACCGCGCTCAGCGTCCTGGCCAATGCCGGCTATGAGGACGCGCTGACGCCCGGACTGATTCGTCCGGGCGGCGTGGTCGTGCATCCCGCGCCCGACCGTTCGGTCGTGATCGCCTGGCGCAGCCCGGTCGACGGAGAGGCCGCGGTGACCGGGGCGGTGACGGACGCCCACACCGTCTGCGGCAACGGCGTGGCCTGGCAGCTTGAGGCGCGCCGCGGCACGCGTCGCGACGTGCTCGCGAAGGGCGTGAGCCGCGGCAAGCAGCCGGTGCCATTCGGCAAGCTGGCCCCGTTCAGGGTCTCGTCCGGGGACGTGGTCGCGTTGGTCGTCAGTCCGCGGGAACGCAATCACACCTGCGACCTCACCGCGGTCGAATTCAAGGTCAGCATGAACGGACGCACCTGGGACCTCGCGCCCGAAGTTTCTCCCGACATCCTCTCCGGCAATCCGAACGGACCGTGGCATTTCCTGAGTCAGCCCGATGACGGAGAGGTGGTGCCAGGAATCCCGAAAGGATCCCTGCTCGCCCAGTGGCGTGACGCGACCGACGCCGGCACCAGGGAGTCGCTCGCCCTGAAGGTGGCTGCTTTGCTCAAGGACGCCGCCGGGGCGTCGCCCGCCGACCAGGCGCTCAGGCAGCAGATGCTGCGTGCGTCGGGACCTTTCCTGGCCGCGTCCCTTGCCTCCTTCAAGCCCGCCACCCCGCGCCGGGAGATCGTCACCTCGGCTCCGTCGGTCCTTGAGCTCAAGCTGCCCGCCTCGCTCGCGGACGGCGCCGAATTCCTGGTCACCGGCCGTCTTGCCGCCGGTTCGGAAGGATCCGTGCAGCTGCGCGCCGGCGTCGCGGCGGAGCGCCTGCCGGACGGTCCCGTTCCGGGCCATCCTGTCGTCGTCGAATCGGGTTCCGCCGCCGAGGCTCGCTGGAAAGCCGCCTTCGCCGAGTTCCGCGACCTCTTCCCGCAGGCCCTTTGCTACACCCGCATCGTCCCCGTGGACGAGGGCGTGACCCTCACGCTCTTCTACCGTGAGGACCACCATTTCCGCCGCCTGATGCTGAACGAGGGCGAGGCGGCCGAGCTCGACCGCCTCTGGGACGAGCTGCATTTCGTCAGCCAGTCGCCCATCCGCCAGATCGACGCCTTCGAGCAGCTGCACCAGTTCGCCAGCCAGGGCGTGCTCAAGGACACCTTCGTCTCCCTCCGCGAGGGCGTCTACCGGGCGGCGGACGAGTTCCGCGCGAAGATGGTCGCGGCCGAACCGGCGCAGGTGGCCGGCGTCGTCGACTTCGCCGCCAAGGCCTGGCGGCGTCCCCTCATCGACGCCGACCGCGCCGGCCTGAACCGGCTCTACGCCGACCTGCGGCGCGGAGGCATGGAGCACGACCGTGCGCTGCGGTCGCTGCTGGCCCGCATCCTCACCTCCGCCGACTTCCTCTACCGCGCGGAGACCGCGCCCTCCGGCGCCGCCTCCGGGCCGGTCAACGACTGGGAGCTCGCCGCGCGCCTCAGCTACTTCCTCTGGTCCTCCTCGCCCGACGACGAGCTGCGCGGGCACGCCGCCGCCGGGCGCCTGCGCGACCCCGCCGTCCTCACGGCGCAGGCCGGGCGGATGCTCCGCGACCCCCGCGCCTCCCGTCTCTCGCGCGAGTTCGGCTGCCAGTGGCTGCACGTGCGCGACGTCGCCGAGCTCGACGAGAAGAGCGAACGGCACGTCCCGGAGTTCGCCGGACTGCGCGGCGCGATGCAGGAGGAGGCCGAACGCTTCTTCACCGACTTCTTCGCCGAGGACCGCCCGGTCCTGTCCCTGCTCGACGCCGACCATGCCTTCGTGAACGGACCCCTGGCCCGTTTCTACGGCCTGAAGGTCGAGGGGGAGGGCTGGCGGCGCGTCGACGGCGTGCGCGCCGCCGGGCGCGGCGGCGTGCTCGGCATGGCCGCGACTCTGGCCAAGCAGTCGGGCGCCTCGCGCACGAGTCCGATCTTGCGCGGCAACTGGCTCAGCGAGGTCGTCCTCGGCGAAAAACTTCCCCGCCCGCCCCATGGCG
>JBJTIX010000308.1:0-3427 GCA_046095205.1 Opitutia bacterium | reverse complement strand
CTCCGTAACGCCGCGGCCGAGGTTGCCTTGCTCTACCGTTCGCGCGGCCTGCTCGCGGCCGCTTCCGTGCCGGCGCAGGACGCGACGGAGGGTCAGGTCCGGATCCGGGTGCGTGAGTCGCGTTTCGGAGGAGCCAGGGTGGATCCCGCCTCTCGCACGCGGGTCTCCGCGGCGGAGCTGATCGCCCGGGTCGAAGCCGCCATGCCGAGAGGCGAGGTGACCGACCTCTACCGTGTGGACCGGGGGATCCTCATCGCCTCCGACCTTTCCGGGGGCTCGGTCACCGGAGGGCTTTCCGCCGGGGATGCGGAAGGCGAGACGGTCGCGGTTCTCCTGGCTTACGAAAAGCCCGCCCTGACCGGCACGCTCTCCTACGACAATTCAGGAGCCCGTTCCACCGGAGCTTCGCGGGGCGCGTTGTCCTTCGAGTTCGCCAGTCCGAGGGGCGTCGGCGACGCCTTCTCGGTCGACGCCCTTTTCAGTGAAGGCAGCGAGTACCGGCGCGGCGCCTACGCTTTCGCGGTGGGCGATCACGGGCTCCGTGCCTCGCTCCACGCCAGTCTGCTCGACTTCCGCCTGATCGACGGGGACTTCGCCGCCGCGGGCATCCGCGGTCGCTCCGATTCGTTCGGAGCCGACCTCACCTGCCCGCTGGTGCGTTCGCGCCCGCTCAACGTCTATCTCACCCCGGGCGCGGACCGCCGCGGTTTCGTCAACTCCGCTTCCGGCGTCCTCACCAGCGACTACGCGGTCTCGCGGCTCGACCTGGGCCTCAACGCCAATCTCTACGACGGGCTCGGCGGCGGCGGCGTGACTTCGCTTTCGCTCGGCTGGGTCCTGGGCGACCTGGATCGGGAGGGCTCCCCCAATCGCGCCGCCGTGGCGTCCACGACCGCCGCGGAGGGCGCGTTCAGCAAGTTCCGCGCCTCGCTCAGCCGCAATCAGTCCCTGGGGGAATCGTTCACGCTGCTCGCCTCGGTCACGGGTCAGGCGGCCTTGGACAATCTGGACTCCTCCGAGGAGTTCATCGTCGGCGGCCCTTCCGCGGTTCGCGCCTATCCTTCGGGCGAAGGTTCGGGGGACTCGGGTCTGTTCGGATCTTTGGAATTCCGCTGGCAGGCCGCGGATCGCTGGCAGCTCGCCGCCTTCGGTGACGCCGGTCAGGTGCGTCTCAATGCGAACCCCGGGTTCGCGGGAGCGCCCGCGGACAACCGTCACGGATACGCCGGATACGGCGCCACGCTGACCTGGCAGGGGCCGGGATCTTCGGTGGTGCGCGCCACCTGGTCACGTCGCGCCGATGACAATCCCAACCCGTCTCCGACGGGAGCCGATCAGGACGGCTCCCTGCGGATCGACCGCTGGTGGCTGAGCGCCGCCTACAGCTTCTGAGTCCATGAGGCGTCGACGCGGACATCTCTCCCGGGCTTTCCTGCTCACCGCCGCCTTCCTGCTGCCTGCCGGTCTGCGTGCCGAGCCGGCCGCGCAGGCCCTGCCGTCCGCGCCGGCCGTGACGGCCGGCGCGGCCGAAGTCGGCGTGACGGGGGCCGCGATGGTGGTCGAGCAGTCGTCGGACCGCGCGGTCATCAACTGGCGGTCTTTCTCCGTCGGCCGGGACGCCTCGGTCGAGTTCCGCGTTCCTTCCGCGTCCTCGGCCACGCTCAATCGCGTGCTGGGCTCCGATCCCAGCGCCGTCTTCGGCTCGCTCCGCTCCAACGGCACGGTCATCCTCGTCAATCCCAACGGCGTGCTTTTCGGCGCCTCCTCGCGCGTCGACGTCGGCTCACTCGTGGCGACCGCGCATGCGATCACGGACGCGGACTTCATGGCCGGCCGGCTGGAATTCTCACGTTCCGGTTCCGGTTCGGTGGTCAACGAGGGCGAGATCCGGGCGCGTCTCGGCGGCTATGTCGCGCTGCTCGCGCCGGAAGTCCGCAACGCGGGTCTCATCATGGCGCAGGCGGGCACGGTCGCCCTCGCGGCCGGTGAGCGCATCACGCTGAACTTCGATCCGGCAGGCTCCCTCACCGGGCTGCTCGTCACGCCCTCGCAGGTGGCCGCGCTGGTCGAGAACCGCCATGCGGTCCTCGCTTCAGGCGGCCGCATCCTCATGTCCGCCCAGGGTTACAACGCCCTGGCCGCCGGCGCGATCCGCAGCTCCGGCTCCCTGGACGTGGGCGCGATCACCGAGCGGGGCGGGCGCGTGCTCATCGAGGCCTCGCACGAGGCCGAAGTGGGCGGCTCCGTCATCGCCTCATCCGCGGTCGAAGAGGGCGGGGCCGTCACCCTCGCCGCGCGGGATGTGCGCGTCTCGGCGGACGCGTCTATCGACGCCTCCGGCGGCAAGGCCGGCGGACAGGTGCTGCTGGGCGGAGGCTGGCAGGGCGGCGGATGGACGCTGCAGGCCCGTCGTTCCGCGGTCGGTCTCGGCGCCGTCATCGACGTCTCGGTCCGAGGGCTGGGCGACGGCGGCACGGCGGTGGTCTGGAGCGACGTCACCGATCCGCTTTCGTTGACGACGGTCGCCGGCCGCATCCTCGCCCGCGGCGGCGAGCTCGGCGGAGACGGCGGCCGTGTCGAGATCTCCGGCGCCGCGTTGGAAGTGATCCGGGCCGCCGTCGACACCCGCGCGCCTCTCGGCCGGACCGGCGACTGGCTGCTCGATCCGGTCAACATCACCATCGCCGACTCGGGCGGGAACCTGACCCCCGCCCAGCTGCGCGCCGGCCTGCTTACGAGCAACGTCTCCATCAGCACCGCTGGCAGCGGTTCCGCCTCCGGCGTCTCGCCCACCTACTCGGTCGGCGCCGGCGACATCACGATCAGTTCGGTGATCGAGTCGCTCAGCCCGAACAGCCTGACGCTGACCGCTGACAACAACATCAACGTGAGCGCCGTGGTCCGGATGGCCGGCGCGCTCACGCTCCACGCCGGCAACCTCATCAATCTCGGGGCCAACGTCACCACCGGGGGAGATCAGACCTACAACGGAGCGGTCAACCTCACTTCCGCCGTCACGCTGAGTTCGTTTGGCTGGGACGTGTCGAACTATCAGTGGCTCGCGTCGCAGGGTGAGTTGAACGCCCGCTTCGGCGGCACCTCGGCCACCTTCCGCGTCGTCGGGGGTACCGGCGCCCAAGGCGGCTCCGATGGCAGTTACGCCGGGATGGCCGGAGGTGCGTCCGGCGATTACACCGCGACCGTCGCGCTCTCGGGTGTGACGAACGCCGTGCTTCATGCGGGCACCGGCGGCGTCGCCGGCGCGAACTCCGCCGCGGGCACCGGCGGCGGCGCCGGCGGCACGGGCATGTCCGGGTATCAGGGCGGCCAGGGGGGCCATGCCGGCTCTACCGGAACGTCCGGCGGTGGCGGCGGCGGTGGCGCGGCCTCCGTCGTTTCGATTCTCGGAGGGACGATCGTCGGGGCG
>JBJTIX010000307.1:0-1626 GCA_046095205.1 Opitutia bacterium | reverse complement strand
GTCGAGGACCTTCCTGCAGCTCGACCGCGAGAGCGACGCCGTGGCCGACCTGCTCCAGGCCGAGGGGCTCCATGCGGGCGACCGGGTGCTGCTGGCGGTCCGGCCGGGACGCGACCTCATCGTGGGCATGTTCGGGCTGCTCAAGCTGGGCGCGGTGCCGGTGGCGATCGATCCCGGCATGGGCCCGCGCCGTTTTCTGGCCTGCGTGGCCAGCTCGGCGCCCGTGGGCGTGGTCGGCTCGCGCGCCGCGACGCTGCTCAGCCGGCTTCCGCTCGGCTCACTCGGGTCCATCCGGGTCCGCCTCGCGTGCGGCGGCAAACGCTGGCGGCGGGCGAGGTCGGCCGCCGCCGCCGCCCCGCGCGCGGTCGCGCACAGGACCAAGGACGAACCGGCGGCGATCCTCTTCACCTCCGGCTCGACCGGAGCCCCGCAGGGGGTGCGCTACGACCACGGGATGTTCGACGCCCAGATCGGGCTCGTCCGCTCGACCTTCGACATCCGGCCCGGCGAGGTCGACATGGCGATGCTGCCGCTCTTCGCGCTCTTCAACCCGGCGCTCGGAGTCACCACAGTCACGCCGGCGCTCGACCCCTCGCGACCGATGACCGCCGACGCCGGATCGATCGTCTCGGCGCTGCTCACCGAGAACGTGACCACCTCCTTCGGCTCTCCGGCGATCTGGGGCAAGGTGGCGGACCACTGCGAAACGCACGGCATCACCCTGCCCTCGCTGCGCCGGCTGCTGATCGCGGGCGCACCGGTCTCGGGCGAGCTCCTGACCAAGCTGCGCATCGTCGCCCCGAACTGCGCGACGCACACGCCCTACGGCGCCACGGAATGCCTTCCCGTGACGACCGTGACCGCCGAAGAGCTGCTCGGGGAGGCCCGGCAGCTAGCGCTGCGCGGCGACGGCACCTGCGTGGGCCGCCCGGTGGACGGAGTGGAGGTCCGCGTCATCCGCGAGACCGACCGCGCGCTCGGCACGCTGGCGGAGGCGGTGCCGTGCGGACCGGGCGAGACGGGCGAAATCATCGCGACCGGCCCGAGCGTGACGCGCGAATACGACGCCCTGCCCGCGGCGACCCGGCTCGCCAAGCTGGCCGACGGGCCGAGGGTGTGGCACCGGATGGGCGACCTCGGGCGGATCGCGGCCGACGGACGTCTCTACTTCCTCGGCCGGCGTGCGGAGAAGGTTCGCTGCGCGCAGGGCGACCTTCCCACCGAGTGCATCGAGCCCGCCTTCCGGCAGCACCCGCTCGTGGCCCGGTGCGCGCTCATCGGACTGGGCGAGGCCCCGGACCAGACCCCCTGCCTCGTCGTGGAGCCCCGCCCCGGAAGCTTCCCCGAGACCCGCGAGGCGCGCGAACGATTCACCGCCGAACTGCGCGGACTGGCGAAGGTCAATCCGCGCTCGGACCTCGTGCGGGAGATCGTCTTCCAGCGCGAGCTCCCCGTGGACGTCAGGCATAACGCCAAGATCCACCGCCTGCGGCTGGCGGAGGAATGGACGGCCCGCCTCGCAAGATGAGCGCGCCCGTGACACTCGTCACCGGCGGCGCCGGCTTCCTCGGCCGGGCGGTGGTCCGCCGCTGCCTCGCGCGCGGCCATGCGGTCCGCGTGCTCGGC
>JBJTIX010000306.1:0-6454 GCA_046095205.1 Opitutia bacterium | reverse complement strand
TTGGTGTCGAACGCGACCGTCACGTGCCTGGCGGCCAGCCGGAGCAGCGCGTAGCATGCGTCGTCGAGGTCCTGGCCTTCGTCGACGAGGACCGCGTCGAGCGAGGGCGGGGCCTTCGTCCTGCGCAGCGCGGACAGCAGGCCGCGACGGAACAGGAGGAGCGCCAGACGCCGCTGCTCTACCGCGCGGCCGACGACGGCGACGAAAGAAGGCGGCTGCTCGAGATCCTCCGCGAACGTCTGCATCGCAACGAACGCGTCGGCATCCTTTTCCCCCCGCTGCGCCAGGTGCAGGAATACGCGGGCTTCCTCCGGACGGAGGGCATCCTGGCCGCGCGCCAGCCGGAGACGGACCGGCTGGGACGGCGGCCTGCGCTCGACTTCGCCGCCGGGCGGCCGGTGGTGCTGACTTTCCACAGCGCGAAGGGGCTGACGTTCGACAGCGTGCTCATCCCAGGCCTGTCAGCCAGCGCGCTCCGCGCCGCCCGCGGCGCCGCTGCCAGGATGCTGTTCGTCGCGGTCACGCGCGCCACGCGCTGGGTCTACATGAGCGGACCGGAGGGCAGGACGGACGAACGGGTCAACGCCGCCTTCGCCGCCCTGGTCTCACGGCGTCGCGGAACGGTGCAGACCCGGGCGGACGTCCCTCCGCCGGCGCCCCCGCGAGGCCCCCGCGGCGACGACCTCACGGACGTCTGATCAGGCGGTCGGGGGCGGTTTATTGCACATTAAAACCCATTAAAAGCACGCTCTGTCCGCTTGAATGCGTTGCGGGCCGCGGCAAGATTCGGGCACCCCATGATGCTCCGCGTCCTTCTGCTCTTATCTGCTGCGCTGACGCTGGCCCAGACGGGAGACGGGGTGCGCACTTTGACGACCTACTCGCAGGCCTACGGAAAGTCCAAGGGAGCCCCCAAGGTCGACGCCGCCAAGGAGCTGCCGCGCTACCCGGCGGTGCCTCCGGCGGAGGCGGTGCGGACCTGGACGGTGAAGGCAGGGTTCCGCCTCGAACTCGCCGCGCACGAACCTTCCGTCCGGTCCCCGGTCGCGATCTGCTTCGACGAACGCGGGCGGATGTTCGTCTGCGAGATGATCGACTATTCGGAGATGCGCGACGTCACCCCGCACCTAGGTCGCATCTCGGTGCTGGAAGACCGCGATGACGACGGTCTCTACGAGACGGCCAAGGTCTTCGCCGACGACCTCCCCTGGCCGACGGGCCTGATCTGGGCCGACGGCGGGCTCTACGTGGCCGCGACGCCCGACATCATCCGTCTCGAGGACAAGGACGGGGACGGGCGGGCCGAAAGCCGCAAGGTGGCCTTCCGGGGCTTCGGCACGGGGCTCAAGATCCTCAACGTCCAAGGTCTGGCCAACAGCCTGCAGTGGGGACCCGACCAGCGCATCCACGTGCTCGCCGGCGGAGGCAACCGGGGCAAGGTGTCATCCCCTCTCCGCCCCGACCTGCCCGAGGTCGAACTCGGCGGCCGCGACTTCTGGTTCGAACCCCACACGCACGTCTTCGGCCTCGAGCCGGGCGGCGCCCAGTACGGCATGAGTTATGACGACTGGGGGAGGAAATACGGCTGCTCGAACTCCGACCACCTGCAGCACTGGACGCACGAGGAGCCCGACGCAGGGCTCAATCCGGCCTGCCCGCTGCCCCCCGGACGCCGGAGCATCGCGGTCGACGGCGGAGCGGCGGAGGTCTTCCGCATCTCGCCCGACGAACCCTGGCGGATCATCCGCACGCGCTGGCGGGTCTCCGGCGCGGTGCCGGGCTCGGTGGAGGGAGGCGGCAGGGTCAGCGGCTACTTCACGGGCGCCACGGGCACCACGGTCTACCGCGGGGACGCCTACGGACCGGGCTTCATCGGCAACACGTTCACGGGCGACGCCGGCGGACAGCTGGCGCATCGCAAGGTGCTCTCGAAGGACCAGGATGGCGTGGGCATGGTGGGCGCTCGCCCGGACGACGAGAAGGGACGGGAGTTCGCCGCCAGCCGCGACACCTGGGTCCGGGTGGTCAACTTCGCCAACGCCCCCGACGGCTGCCTTCACTTGATCGACATGTACCGCGAGGTGATCGAGCATCCATGGTCGATCCCGGAGGAGATCAAGCAGCACATCGACCTCAACAGCGGCAATGACCGCGGCCGCATCTGGCGCATCGTCCCCGCGGGCGGACGTCCTGCGCGCGGAGGACGGGTCGTACTCCACGAGGCCGGCTTCAAGGAGCTGGTGGACACGTTGAGCCATGAGAACGGCTGGCACCGTGACACGGCGGCTCGCCTGCTGATCGAGAAGGCCAGCCCCGCATCGCGCCCGCTGCTCATCGCCACGCTCGAGGGCCACAAGGACGCGCGCGCCCGGCTCACGGCCTTCAATGTCCTGCGCCGGCTGGGCTGGGTCGACGGAAAGACCATGCTCACGGCGCTCCGAGACGGATCCGCGGAGGTTAAAGGGCGCGCCCTGCTGACGCTGCGCAGGGACGGCGCCCCCGAAACCGAAGGGCTCGGCAAGGTCCTGGCTTCGCTCGCCGCGGACACGGACGCCAGGGTGCGCTTCGAACTCGCGCTGACCGCCGCCCGGCTGGCCGATGACGCCGACGCGCTCGGACTCGGCGCCGTCCTTCGGACGCTAGCACTCCGGGATCACTCCCACCCGTGGATCGCCCCGGCGGTGCTCTCGGCGAGGCCCTCGACGCTCTCCCGCGTGGTGCTGCCGGGATTCATGCGCGACCGCAACCTGTCGCTTTCGGCCAAAAGCTTCGTAGGACGGCTGCTCGAGACGGCACCGCTCGGCCTCAACGCGGAGTCGCACGATGACCTGCTCGACTTCGCGCTCGCGGACGGCGGCGAGGTCGAATGGCTGCGCCCGCTCGACGCCGGATTGCGACGCACGGCGTCAAACCTGACCAAGGCAGACAAGGCGGGACACCTGAAAGCCAGCTTCGTCACGGCCGCCAAGGAGGCGGTGTCCGGCGACCTCGCCGCTCGTCGTCGGGCGCTGAGTCTTCTGGCGCCTTCTGACTTCTCCCGGCAGGCCCCCGCCCTGGACGCCTGCGCGGGCAAGGACGCCGACGGCTCGCTGCGCGAACTCGCGGTGCAGTCCGCCGCAAGGTTCTCAGGCGCCGCTTCGGCAGAATGGCTGACCAAGGCCTTCTTCTCGCTCGACGGACCGGCAAAGGACGCCGCCTTCACCGCCCTCCGCGCGCGGCCCGAACGGCTCGAATCACTGCTCAAGGCCCTCGAGAACGGAGCCGCCACGCCCGGAGCCCTCTCCGCGGGCCAGATGGACGCCCTGGTGCGATCCTCCGACCCCAGTACGGCCGCCCGCGCCGCCAAGGCGCTCGCCGGGCTGCTCCCGCCCACGCGCGAAGCGGTGGCCCGAACCTACGCCGGCTCGGCCGACATGACGGGAGACGCCGCCAAGGGACGCACGATCTGCGAGCAACGCTGTCTGATCTGCCATCAGGCCGAGGGCAAGGGCAAGGCCGTCGGGCCCGCCCTGGTCACGGTGAAGACGCGGGGACGCTCCGGCATCCTCGACGCCATCGTGAATCCGAACCGCGAGGTGGCCGCCCAGTATGCGACGTTCGAGGTGCGCACGAAGGACGGCGGCACCCACGCCGGAATCATCGTCGATGACAACGCGACCGCGCTGACGCTCCGGATGCCGGGCGGCGCGGAAAGCTCGCTCCCGCGGTCGGAGATCGCCGGGACGTCCTCGACCGGCCGCAGCCTCATGCCCGAAGGGCTCGAAGCGGGGCTGTCCCCGCAGGACATGGCCGACCTGCTCACCTTCATCGAGACGCTCAAATGAAAACCCTGCTGCCCCTGCTCCTCGCCATCGGCCTGCTCGCCGAATCCCGTCCCTCGGCCGCCCGGCCCATCTTCAACGGCAAGGACCTGACGGGCTGGTACGGCCTCAACCCCCATCAGGGCACGAAGCTCACCGGAGAGAAGAAGGCCGCCGACCTCGCCAAGCAGCGGACGGACTTCCCGCAGCACTGGCGGGTGGAGAACAGCGAACTCATCAATTCGGGCACGGGTCCGTATGCGACGACCGACGAGGAGTTCGGCGACATCGAGCTGGAACTGGAATACAGGACGGTCGCCAAGGCCGACAGCGGCATCTACCTCCGCGGCACGCCCCAGGTGCAGATCTGGGACCCCAATCAGGTCTTCGACCCCAAGAAGCCCGACCGACGTCCCCACCTGGGATCGGGCGGGCTCTTCAACAACCTCCCCGGCACGCCCGGACGCGACCCGCTGGTCAAGGCCGACCGCCCGTTCGGCGAATGGAACGCCTTCCGCATCATGCAGAAAGGCGACGTCACTTCGGTCTGGCTCAACGGCAAGCTGGTGGTGGACGCCGCGCCGATGCACAACTACTGGGAGCCTGGCAAGCCGCTGCGGGCCAGGGGGCCGATCCAGCTTCAGACGCACGGCGGTGAGATCCGCTGGCGCAACATCCGCGTGCGCGACCTCTGAGATGCGCCCCGCCCTGCTCTGCCTGCTGACTTCCCTCGCGCTTCACGCGGCGGACGGCGACCTGCGCCGCGGGCTCACGTTCCACGCGGGTTTCGACGGAAAGTTCGAGGCAGCCCTCTCCGGCGACGACGCGGTCTGCAAGGTGCGCGCGGGCGGCAAGCTGACGCCCGCCGCCGAGAACGCGGACGTCAAGTTCGGCCAGGACGGCAGGTTCGGCGGCTGCCTGGTGTTCCCCCGCAAGGGCGGCACGCGGCCCGAGTTCGCCGCCACGAAGTCGCTGGCCTACGGCACCACGTCCTGGTCCGCCACGGTGTCGGTCTGGCTGCGCACGGATCCGGACAAGGACCTCGAGCCGGGCTACTGCGACCCGCTGCAGATCCTCGGCGACGACGTGAAGAAGGGCTTCATCTTCCTCGAGTGGTCGAAGGACCACACCCCGCGACACTTCCGCTTCGCGGTGCGTCCGCTCTTCCACATCTGGAACCCCGACGCGGTGGGCTGGGAGCAGATACCCGACGAGAAGCGCCCGATGGTGAAGCTCGAGAAGGCGCCCTTCTCCCGCGAACGCTGGACGCACGTCGTCTTCGTGCTCGACCGCATCAACGACCACGCCGCCCCGCCCAAGGCACGCCTGCACATGGACGGACGGGAGATCGGCGCCATCCGCGGACATGACCTGACCTTCGGGTGGGATCCCGCGGCGGTGCGCCTCGTGCTCGGCGCCTCCTACGTGGGCGCGGTCGACGACCTTGCCGCCTGGAACCGCGCGCTCTCCGCCGAGGAGATCGCCGCCCTGCACGCCCTCCCCGGCGGCGTGGACTCTCTACGACGATGAACCCCAAGAACCTCCTGCTCGCCCTGCTCTGCCTGACAGCCTCCGCCGTGGCCGGCCCCGTCAAGGTCGCCACGTTCGACGTGGACGCCACGCCGCCCCTGGGCTCCCCCATGGCCTACGACGTGGTCAAGCGCCTCGACGAGATGACCCTCCGCTGCCGCGGGGTGGTGATACTCGGGGCCGATGCGCCGATCGTGCTCTGCGCGGTGGACTGGATCGGCATCGCCAACGAGGGCCATGACGCCTTCCGCAAGGGCCTCGCCGAGGCCGCCGGCACGACGCCCGACCGCGTGACGGTGCACGTGCTGCACCAGCACGACGCCCCGGGCTGCGACTTCACCGCGGAGCGGCTGGTGAAGCAGCTCGGCGTGCAGGGCGATTCCCGCTTCGAGGGCACGTTCCATGGCGAGGTCATCGCCCGCGCCGCCGAGGCGGTTAAGGCCGCCCTCCCCGTGGCGCGCGAGGCGACCCACTGGGGCTGGGGCAAGGCCAGGGTGAAGGAGGTGGCCAGCCAGCGCCGCATTCTCGGCCCCGACGGCAAGGTGAAGTACACCCGCACGTCCGCGACGAAGTCCCCCGAGGTGCGCGCCTATCCCGAAGGGACCATCGACCCCGACGTGACGGCCCTGAGCTTCTGGAACAAGGACGCCGCCATCGCGGTGCTGACGCACTACGCCTGCCACCCGCAGAGCTACTACCGCCTCGGCATCCCCCACCCGGACTTCCCCGGCATCTCGCGCTTCATCCGCGCCCAATCCCAACCCTTCACGCTCCAGCTGCACTTCAACGGGGCGGGCGGCAATGTCACGGCCGGCAAATACAACGACGGCTCCCATGCGACCCGCATGGCGCTGGCCCAGCGGCTCGCCGACGGCATGAAGGAGGCCTTCGACACCACGGAGAAGAGGCCCCTCGATTCGGCCGACATCGGTTTCACGCGCGAGCTGGTCCGCCTGCCCCTATCCCCGCATCTGGACAAGGAGTCCCTCATCACGAAGCTCAAGGGCACGCCGCCCCGCGGCTACGTCTCCCACGCCGACCAGCTGGCCTGGGTGACCCGCCACGAGGAAGGCCACAAGATCGACCTCACCTGCCTGCGCGTGGGCACGGCCCGCGTGCTCGGC
>JBJTIX010000305.1:0-5463 GCA_046095205.1 Opitutia bacterium | reverse complement strand
ACCGTCCGGCGGATGAGGCGACGACCGCCGCGCTCAGCGCCATCGCCGACGACGCTTCGGCTCCCGCCGCCCGGCGCATCCAGGCGCTCTGGGTCCTGTGCGAGCACGGACAGAAGATCGGGCCGCTCTGCCAGGCGAGGTGGGCGTCGGCGGCGATCTTCTAGCCCCGGCGGGAGATGAGGTCGGCGGTGGGGAGCCGGGTGTCATCGGGAACGGCGGGCGCCGCATAGCCGGCAGGCTTGACGCGCCAGATGCGACCGGACTGCTTGTCGCGGTCGGGATGGTTCCTCGCCACTTCGGTGTGGCTGATGATCTTGTTGTACCAGTCGACGACGTAGAGGCAGCCGTCGGGGCCCATCGTCATCGCGATCGGACGGAAGAACGGGTCGTCGCAGCTGACGAGGTCGTCGAGCTTCTCGAGCCGGTAGCCGGAACCCGCGCGATGCTGGCGGACGGCGTTGACCTTGGACGTGATGGGATTGGCGACGTACATCACGCCGTCGTGGCCCTTGGGCCAGACTCCGGGGTCGGAGAGCGCCAGGCCGCTCAGACCCGTGCCGCCCATCTTGAAGTCGGGCGCCTGCACCGGGAACGGGGGCTGGTAGGACTTCGCGAGCCGGTCGGCGCAGCCCGGATACCAGGCGTACTCATGGAAGGGCATGACGGGATAGCCGTAGTCATTGGCCTCCTGGATGAAGACCTCGCCCTCGCCGGTCATGACGAGACCCCAGATGTTGCAGGGGCCCGTGCTGGTCGGCTCGAAGAAGCTGCCGTCGGCGCGGAAGCGCGCCATGCGCGTGTTGGGGAAGTCGGTGACGTCGCCCTTGGTCGTGGTCACCTTGCCGCTGTTGAAGGCCCCCTGCGCGAGCCAGAGCCAGCGCCAGGGCGCGCGCGTGAACTGGTGCGGGAAGAGATGGCTGTCCTGGATGCCGAAGCCGGTCAGCAGCACCTCGCGGGAATCCGCGCGGCCGTCGCCGTCCTTGTCGCCGAGGAACACCACGTCGCGCCCGTGCTGCACGACCGCGCCGTCCTTCCAGGGCAGCACGCCCTCGGGGATCGCGAGGCCGTCGGCGAAGACGCGGGGCTTCTGCGGACCGGACGCGAAGGGCGTCTCGAAGACCACGACCTTGTCGCGGGCCTTTGACTTGTAGAGCGCCTCCGCGGCGGCGGGGTTCTCGTTGGCGTCCACCGGGTATTCGAGGGCGGTGCCGGACCAGGCGCGGCCGCGCTGGTCGAAGACCAGCATGATGAACTTGCCGAAGCCCTCGGACTCCTTCGCGACCAGCTCGATCTCGAAGCCGGCGGGCAGGCGGAAGAGCTTCTGCTGGTCCTCGGCGGAGCGACGGACGCCCTCGACCGCGTTGTAGCTGATGTCACGGCCGGCGGCCTTGGGGGCCGCCTTGGCCTTGGGCGCAGCGGGCTTGAGCGCGGGCAGCTTGTCCCAGGTGAGCGCACCCGGGGTCGGAGGGAGCTCCTCGATCGCGATGTCCTTCGCCTGCACGGTCACGACGCCGCCGGAGTGGAGCTGGATGCCGATGCGTCCGTCGAGCGCGATGCCCGGCTCCTTCTCGACGTAGTCCTGGGCCTGGACGCCGTTGATCCAGGTGCGGATGCGGGCGCCCTCGGCGCGGATGCGGTAGTCGTTCCACCCGTCCTCCTTCACCGCGGCCTTGAGCGCGGCGGCGTCGAGGACGTCGGAGATCACGCGGTTGCGGCGGCTCTCGTCGTAGAGCTTGCCGTACCAGCCGGGGCCGTAGTCGCACTGGTAGCCCGACATCTCGGTGCTGCCCGGCACGCGCACGCTGCGTATCTGCACGCCGCCGTTGACGAAGCCCGTGCCGGTGAGGCGCAGCTTCAGCGTCAGCTCGAAGTTCTGGTAGGACTTCTCGGTCGCGATGAAGTAGTTGTGCGGGACCTTCTCGCCCGCGCGGCCGCCGCGGATCTCGCCGCCCTCGACGCGCCACCACGCCGCGTCGCCCTCCCAGCCGGCGAGGCTCCTGCCGTCGAAGATGGAGACGGGGGCGGAGACACAGGCAGCTGAGACGAACAGCGGCAGGATGCGGAACAGGGGCATGGGGCCCATCCTGCCGGACCGGCGGGCGGCCTCAACCCCCGACTGCCCTTCCCTCCGCAACCCGGCCACCGCGAAACACACACCGCCGCGCGACCGCGCTTGCGTCCGGACCCGGAAGCACAACCTTGGCGCCATGTCGGAAATCGCTCTCACCAGGGACTGCAAGGCGTCCGTCATCCCCTCCGGAGACGTGGTGGTCCTGGAGAAAGGGGCCGCCGTCAGCGTCGTCCAGGCCCTCGGCGGAAGCGTCACGGTCCGCACGCCGATGGGGCTCTTCCGCATTTCCGGCCAGGACCTCGACGCGCTGGGCGCGGAGGCCGCGGCCCGCTTCGCGGCCGCCCCTTCCGCGGCCGCACCGGCCTCGGGCCCGGTGACCGAGGACGCGCTGTGGGAGGCCCTCAAGGGATGCTTCGACCCGGAGATCCCGGTGAACATCGTGGACCTCGGCCTGATCTACCACCTCGCGCTCTCGGACGGGGCGAAGGGCAAGAAGGTCGCGGTGAAGATGACCCTCACCGCCCAGGGCTGCGGCATGGGGCCGGTGATCGCCGGCGACGCGAAGTCCAAGCTCGAGGCCCTGCCCGGCGTGGAATCCGCCGAGGTCGAGATCGTCTGGGACCCCGTATGGAACCCGCGCATGATCTCGGAGGAAGGGCGCCAGCAGCTCGGACTGGAGTGAGCGCCGACGCCGTGAACCGCGGCACGTCGCTCTACCTGCACGTGCCCTTCTGCGCCTCGAGCTGCGACTTCTGCGCGTTCTACCAGGAGCAGCCCAAGCGCGCCGACCTCGAGCGGTACCTGGAAGGCGTCGAACAGGAGCTCGCGCTCGACCCGCCCGGCCGCGTCGATACGGTCTTCTGGGGCGGAGGCACGCCCGGCCTCCTGCCGGCGGAGGACCTCGCGCGCCTCGGACGCGCCGTGACCCGGGCCGCCGGACGCCCCGAGGAATGGACGGTCGAGCTCGCGCCCTCGTCCGTGCGCGCCGACAAGCTCGCGGCCCTCAGGGAGGCCGGCGTCACGCGCGTCTCGCTGGGCGTGCAGAGCTTCGACGCCACCACGCTCGAGGCGCTCGGCCGGCGTCATTCGCCGAAGCAGGTCGAGGAGGCCTGGTCCCTCATCGAGGCGGCGGGCTTCGCCTCGCGCAACGTGGACCTCATGTTCGCCATTCCCGGCCAGGACGAGTCCCGGTGGACCGACGACCTCGCCAGGGCCGTGGACCTCGGGCCCGACCACATCTCGACCTACTGCCTGACCTTCGAGGAGGACACGGCGATGTACGTGAAGCTCTCCCAGGGCAAGGTGAAGATCGACCGCGAGCTCGAGGCCTTCCTCTACCGTCGCACCTGGGAGCTGCTGGCCCGGCACGGCTTCGCCCAGTACGAGGTGTCCAACTTCGCGCGGCCGGGCCGGGCGTGCCGGCACAACCTGATCACCTGGGAGATGGGCGAGTGGCGCGGCTACGGGCCTTCCGCGGCGTCGCAATGGCGCCGCGAGCGCTGGAGCAGCCCCGCCGACCTCGACGGCTGGCTGCGGGGCGTGCAGGGCGGCGCGGCCGCCCGCGAGCACGTCCGCCGGCTCTCCGCCCCCGACCTGCTCGCCGACGCGCTGGTGTTCGGCCTGCGCATGAACGCCGGCGTGAACCCCTTCGGGCTTGCGGAACGCTTCGGGACCGAGCTGCCGGCCGGCGTCAGCGCGCTCTTCGCCGACCTGGTCGAGGAGGGCCTGATGGAGCTGTCCGGCGACAGGTTCCGGCTCACCGACGAGGGCCGCCTCCGCGCCGACGCGGCGGGCGTCGCCGTGCTCGAAAAATTCAGCTGATGGAGTACGCGCTCGGAGCCGCCTTCTTCTACGCCTGGTCGGTGACCTGCGCGCGGCGCAGCTCCGCGCACCACGGGCCCGACCTGGCCAACCTCGGGCGCATCCTCGTCGGCCTCGCCGCCGTCGGCCTGTTCGTCGGGCTCACCGGGCGCGACCTCTCCGTCTCCGGCTGGGGCTGGCTGGCGCTCGGCGGGGCGCTCGGCCTCGGCGTCGGGGACATCGCGCTCTTCCGCGCCCTGCCGAAGATCGGGGTCGGCCTGACGATGCTGCTGCACCTGTTCGGCACGATGTCCCTCTGGCTGAAGTTCTGGACCGACCGCAGCCCCCTCGGGTTCTTCCGCGACATCCGCGGCGTGCTCGTGACCGCCTTCTCCACCAGCTCGAGCAACGCCACGCTGCCCGCCGCGCTGGAATGCGCGCGCGGCACGCTCGGCCTGCGTCCCTCGGTGTCCGGCTTCGTTCTGCCGCTCGGCACCACCATGAACATGAGCGGGACCGCGCTCTACGAGGGGTGCGTCGTGCTCTTCGTCGCGCAGGTCTTCGGCGTCGAGCTCTCGGCCGGCCAGCAGATGACCCTGCTGCTGCTCTCGGTCCTGAGCGCGGTCGCCGTCGCGGGCATCCCCGGCGGATCCCTGCCGCTGATCGCCGGCCTGCTCGCCTCGTTCGGGATCCCGCCGGAGGGCATCGGCGTCGTGCTCGGCGTCGACCGCATCCTCGACATGTCCCGTTCCATGACGAACGTCGGCTGCGACCTCGTCACGACGGTCGTGGTGGACGCGCAGGAGCGCAGGTCGGATCCGGGCTGAATCAGAGCCGGCGCAGCAGCACGACGCCCACGATCGCGATCGCCCCGCCGAGCCACAGCCGCCACGAGGGCCGCACGCCCTCGACGGCCCACTGCATCACGAGGCCCATGAGGGGGGTCAGCGCGACCACGCTGAGCACCAGGGCGGCGTCATGTCCGGTCAGCGCCCACTGGTAGCAGGCCACGCCGAGGGCGGGTCCGGAGACGCCGTTCATCAGCATCCATCCGGGCGCCGTGCGCCAGGCGTAGGGACGTGCGAGGCCGGAGCCGAGGCCGCGTCCCCTCGCCGCCCAGAGCACGAAGAGGATGACCACGGGCGCGCCGCCTAGCAGGCGGATGAAGCCCTGCGCGAATCCGTCGGGCACCGCCTCGCCCGCGCGGTGGCAGGCGTCGACCGCCAGGGGCGTGCTCACCGCGCCGCAGGCCTGGCCGACGGCCGAGAGGATTCCGAGCCAGACGCCGGCGCGACGGCCGGCCGGGTCGCCGGTCGCAGGTTCGCCGAGCGCGACCCCGACGCCCACGAGGATCACGAGCGCGGAAAGCATCTGGGCGCCGCCCGGGGCGATGCCGAGCGCCCAGTATTCGAGCCCCAGCGCGATCGGCGCGGCGAGGCACTGCGTCAGCAGCATCGTCAGGCCGACCCCGATCTTCGGCGGGGCCGACGAGGATGCGCCCGAGGTTGGCCAGGTCGGGCCCGTGGTGCGCGGAGCTGCGCCGCGCGCAGGTCACCGACCAGGCGTAGAAGAAGGCGGCTCCGAGCGCGTAC
>JBJTIX010000304.1:0-1608 GCA_046095205.1 Opitutia bacterium | reverse complement strand
TCTGACCCTCGACGCTTCCGGCACCGCGACCTTCTCGGGTTCCGGCCTCACGCTGGGCGCCGTCTCCAACGCCAACACGGCTGACGACGCGCTGCTCTTCAACGCCGGTTCGGGCACGGTCACGCTCACCAGCCTGGGCGGATCCGGCAAGACCCGCTTCGCCAGCAACGCCAGCATCGGCACGCTCTCTGCCGGCACCGTGACGATCGACGGCTCGGCGATCTCCGTGACCACCCTCAACGGCGGGGCGCTCACCCTCGGAACGGCCACCCTGACCGCCTCCGCCGGCTCCTTCGGAGGATCCATCGCCGGCTCCGGCATCTTTACCAAGGATAGCGCCGGTACGCTGACGCTCAGCGCCGCCAGCACCTACACCGGTGCGACCACGGTCTCGGCCGGCGTCCTGGCGGTGGCCCACGCCGACGCGCTGGGCACCTCGGCCGCCGGCACCTCGGTGACCTCCGGCGCCGAACTGCGCCTGCAGGGCGGCATCACGATCGCCTCCGAGGCCGTCACGCTGAACGGAACCGGCGTCTCGGCCGGCGGCGCCCTGCGCAACCTCTCCGCCAACAACGCCCTGGCCGGCGCCATCACCCTGGCGAGCGCCTCCCGCATCAACTCCGACGCCGGCACGCTCACCCTCACGGGGGGCGTCTCCTCGACCGACCTCGGCCTGACCGTCGGCGGTGCGGGCAACGTCACCATCGACACCACGGGCCTCTCCCTGGGCACCGGCGCCCTGACCAAGGACGGCGCCGGCACGCTGCTGCTTGCCATCGCCAACACCTACTCCGGCGCCACCACGATCTCCGCCGGCACGCTCAAGATCGGCAACGCGCTCTCTCTGGGGACGAGCGCGGTCAGTGTCGCCTCAGGAGCCACCCTGGACCTCAACGGCGTCACGGGCTTCACCAATTCGATCACCCTGACCGACGGCGCCACGCTCACCGGCGGATCGCTGCCGACGACCAGAATACCGACCACCGGCGTCCTCAACGTCGAGATCACCGGTTCCGCCACCCTGGCCAAGACCGACGCCGGACGCCTCGAGCTGACCGGAGCCAACACCTTCACCGGCGCGACCAACGTCTCGGCCGGCACCATCGCCGTCTCCGACTTCGGCAACGGCACCACCGCGAGCCCGCTGGGCGTGACGGACCTGTCCGACCCCTCCAAGCTGCTCCTCGTGGGCGCCGGCGGAGCCAAGCCCGTGCTTGAGTTCACGGGCGCCACGGGCGCCACCACCGCCCGCAGCTTCACCGTCGGCGGCGACGGCGCCGGCATCTCCGCCGGTTCCGGCGCGGGCGCGCTCGTCTTCACCAGCGCCGCCAAGATCAACCTGACCAACGCCGAGGCGGAGTTCAAGCTGGTCGCCAACACCTCGGCCGAGAACCGCTTCGAGGCGACCCTGGCTGAAAACAGCCCCGGCCTGAAGAACGTGAAGATCGACGGCACCGGCCAGTGGGTCGTGGCCGGCCCTGCCAACCGCGTCGCGGGCGACTTCCGCCTCGACGTGGCCGGCGGCACCCTGAAGTTCGAGTCCGGCGCGCTGGGCACCGGCAACACCTACGCTTCGTCCGTCATCGCGGTGTCCAACGGCGCCGGACT
>JBJTIX010000303.1:0-8126 GCA_046095205.1 Opitutia bacterium | reverse complement strand
CCTGCCCAGAACCACGTGTTTGTTGGGAAGCTCGATGCGGAACATGGTTCCAGGTAGTACCTGGAGGATTTTGCCTTCGAGTTCGATTACGGGTTCTTCGGCCATTCTTTGGTGCCGGAAGTAGGGAGGCGGGGGGTCGGGAAGTCAAACACCCTTCGGACGGCGGGACGGCTCTTGCCAAGGCGGGACGGGGCGGGATTGTGCAGGCATGAGCGGCGGCGAGGAAAGCACCCAGCCCAAGGGCCTCCCCTGCCCCTTCGAGAAGCTGCGCCCCTCGCAGCTCGTAAGGGATGACGTCTTCTTCATGTCGCTGGCCTTCAACCTCGCGGTGGACGCCTGGCGCATCGACGAGGTGCCCATCGGCGCGGTCATCGTCCGGGGAGGAGAGGTCATCGCCGCCGCGCACAACGAAGTCGAGCGCAGCCAGGACCCCACCGCGCACGCCGAGATGCTCGCGATCACCCAGGCGGCCCGCAAGGTCGGCGACTGGCGGCTGAACGAATGTGAACTTTACGTGACCAAGGAGCCCTGCCCGATGTGCGCCGGTGCCACGGTGATGAGCCGGCTCGGACGCGTCGTCTTCGGCTGGGGCGACCCCAAGATGGGCTGCATGGGCGGCGCCTACGCGCTGCACGAACTGCCGCGCCTCAACCATCGCGTGGCCGCGGTGGGCGGGGTGCTCGAAGGCCCCTGCCGTGACATCCTCCGGGCCTATTTCGAGCTGAAGCGCGGGGGCGATTCCCTCGGCACGGCTTGACCCCAGCGGCTTTTCATCATCGTTATCCCCAATGCTCCGACGCGACTTCCTCACCGGCACCGCCGCCGCCGCGCTCGCAGCCGTCACCCGACTTGACGCCGCACCTTCCACCATGAGCTACACCCTCGCGCCCCTGCCCTACGCCCACAACGCCCTCGAGCCGCACATCGACCAGGCGACGATGGAGATCCACCACGGCAAGCACCATAACGCCTACGTCACCAACCTGAACGCCGCCCTCGCCAAGGAAGCCGGCTTCGCCGCCCCGGCCGACGTCAACGCGCTCATCGCCGACCTCTCCAAGGTCCCCGAGTCCATCCGCACCGCGGTCCGCAACAACGCCGGCGGCCACGCCAACCACACCTTCTTCTGGAACATCCTCTCCCCGAACGGCGGCGGCGAACCCGTCGGCGCCCTCGGCGAAGCCATCCAGAAGGCCTTCGGTGGCCTCGAGGGCGAGAAGGGCCTGAAGGCCGCCTTCAAGACCGCCGCGACCACGCGCTTCGGCTCCGGCTGGGCCTGGCTCGTCGTCAAGGCCGACAAGTCCATCGCCGTGACCTCCACGCCGAACCAGGACAGCCCCCTCATGAAGGGCGTCGCCGACGTGAACGGCACCCCGGTCCTCGCCCTCGACGTCTGGGAGCACGCCTACTACCTCAAGTACCAGAACCGCCGCCCCGACTACGTGGACGCCTTCTGGAAGGTCGTCGACTGGAAGAAGGCCGACGAGATCTACCGCAAGGCCGTCGCCTGAGAGTCGGACCTTAACGACCGATAAGAAGCGGCCCCTCGGCCGCTTCTTTGTTTGGCACATCGCCTCGGCTGTGCTGTCCTATGCGCACCCCGATGCGCCCGCCCACGCTGTTCGCCCTTTTCCTGGCCGTCTCCGCCTTTGCGGCGGAAACGGTCGTCCCCCTCTGGCCCGAAGGCGTTCCCGGCGAGCGCGTGGCGCCCTCCAAGGCGACGATCGAACGTATCGGGCCCAAGGGCAGCTACGCGGGCCATGAGACGTTCATCAAGGAACCGACCATCACGGTCTACCCCGCCGAGAAGCCCAACGGCGCCGCGGTCATCGTCTGCCCGGGCGGGGGCTATTGGTTCCTTTCCACGAACAACGAGGGCACGGGCGTCTGCAGCTGGCTGAACAGCATCGGCGTGACCGCCGTGCTCCTGCGCTACCGCACCCCCACCTCCGACGAGACCGTCCGCCATCAGTATCCGCTGCAGGACCTCCAGCGCGCGATGGGCATCGTCCGCGGCCGGGCCAAGGAATGGGGCGTCGACCCGAAGCGTGTGGGCGTGATCGGCTTCTCCGCCGGCGCCAACCTCGTCGGCCACGCCTCCTGGGACCGCACGCCGCGCACCTTCACGCAGAAGCCGGACGTCGACGATCCCCGCGGCCCCGACTTCACCATCTTCGTCTACGGAGGCGGCTTCCTCGACAAGGAGGACAAGACGAAGTTCGCCGAAGGATTCTCCCTGCCCGCCGACGCCCCGCCCTGCTTCTTCGTGGTCGCCCACAACGACGGCGCCAACCCCGTGGAGGCCGCGAAGCTCTACATCGAATACAAACGGCTCAATCTACCCGCCGAAATCCACGTCTACTCCAAGGGCGGACACGGCTTCGGCACCCGCCAGACGAAGCTCCCGGTCGACGGATGGACGCGGACGGCGGCCGAATGGATGGGCGCCGAAGGATTCCTCCAATCCAAGCGATGAGACGACTGATCCGTTCCACCCTCGCCGTCCTGCTCGGAGCCGCCGCGTCCCTGCGGGCCGACCCGGCCGACATGACCAAGCCGGTCCAGGTGTTCATCATGCTGGGCCAGTCAAACATGGTGGGACTCGGCAAGGTCTCGGGCCCGGACGGGTCGCTCGAACACGCGGTGAAGGTGAAGAAGAAGTACCCCTACCTCGCCGACGAAGCGGGCGCCGGGCGGGCCCGCGAGGACGTGCGCTACGTGCGCGTCATGGTCGGACGCGGCGGAGGCATGCAGATCTTCAACGACGAATGGCTGAAGGCGGGCGGGCGCAACCTCGGCCCGGAGCTCGGCATCGGACACCCGCTCGGCGACGCGACAACCGGACCGGTGATGCTCCTCAAGAGCTGCATCGGCAACCGCAGCCTCGGCTGGGACCTGCTCCCTCCCGGCAGCGGCCGCACGCTGCACGAAGGCAGGGTCTACCCCGCCTACAAGGAACGTCCCGACTCCTGGCCCGCCGATCCGGCCAAGGGCGTCGACACGCCGCCTCCCCTCCCCTGGGTCGACAAGAAGGGCAAGCCGATCGACTGGTACGCGGGCAAGCAGTATGACGACGACATCGCCAACGCGAAGCGCATCCTCGCCGACCTCAAGAAGCATTACCCCGGCGCCACCGGATACGAGGTCGCGGGTTTCTTCTTCTGGCAGGGAGAGAAGGACGGCGGAAACGCGGCCCACGCCGCCGAATACGAGGCCAACCTCGTCCGCTTCATCCGCCGCCTCCGGCAGGACTTCGAGGCGCCGCGGGCCAAGTTCGTCCTCGCGACCCTCGGCGAGGCCGTGAAGGGATCCGGCGGCAACGGAGGCCGCATCCTCGAGGCCCAGCTCGCCGTCGACGGCGCAACTGGCAGGCACCCCGAGTTCAAGGGCAACGTGGCCACCGTCTACTCCCACCCCCTTTCAAAGGGCGGCTCGGGCAACAGCCACTACAACGGCAACGCCGAGACCTACATGGACGTCGGCGAGGCCATGGGCCGCGCCATGGTCGAACTTCTCAAGCAGTGAGCACGCTCCCCATCCTGCCGCGCCTCGGACTGGCCCTGGCCGTCCTCCACGTCCACGCTTTCGCCGCCCCGCCGGTCGGGGACGGCAAGGCCGACGACACCGCCGCCCTGCAGGCGCTGGTCGACGCCGGAGGCAGCGTCGCCCTGCCCAAGGGACGCTACCGGCTGACGGCGACGGTGACGGTCGACCTCGCCAGACTCGGAGCCGCCGCGATCACCTCCGACGGCACGGCCACGCTCGTGATGGAGGGCGCGGGCCCGGCCCTCAGGATTGTCGGAACCCATGCCGGCACCGCCGCCCCGAAGTCATTCAAGCCCGAGACCTGGGCGCAGCGCACGCCCGTCGTGCAGGGCCTTGAGATCGTCGGAGGGCATCCCGAGGCGGACGGCCTCGAGGCCACGGGGACCATGCAGCTCACCCTGTCGCGCCTCACGATCCGGGAGGCGCGCCACGGCATACGCCTCGCCGTGCGCAACCGTAACGTCGTGATCTCCGACTGCCACGTCTACCGCAACCGCGGCGTCGGCATCTACCTCGACCGCGTGAACCAGCACCAGACCAACATCGTCGGATGCCACGTCAGCTACAACCTCGGCGGCGGGATCGTCGCGATCGGCGGGGAGGTGCGGAATCTCCACATCGGCACCAGCGACATCGAGGCCAACCACGACGAGGCCGGGGCGCCGTCCGCCAACATACACCTGGACTCCACCGGCGGCTCCATCGCCGAAGTCGCCGTCACCGGCTGCACCGTCCAGCATACCCACAAGGCGCCCGGCGCCGCCAACATCCGCATCATCGGGGCCGGCACGGACCCTTCCCTCCTCCGGCGCGAAGGGCGCGAGCACACGCGCGAGGGGCACGTGACCATCGTCGGCAACGTCTTCAGCGACGTGCAGGTGAACGTCGAGATACGTCAGTCGCGCGGCGTCACCGTCTCGGCCAACACCTTCTGGGAGGGCTTCGAGCAGGACCTGCTCGTCGAGGACAGCCAGAACGTCGTCGTCACCGGCAACAACTTCGACCGCAACCCGCGCTACCTCGTCAACGGCAACAATCTGGCCGAGCAGAACGGCGTGGTCTTCCGCCGGACCGCGGACTCCTCCTTCTCCGACAACGTCGTCAGCGGCGTGCGCCGCCAGCCCGCGGCCGTCCGGTTCGAGGGCGGCAGCCGCCTGCGCGTGCAGAACAACAGCGTGCTGGACTCCGACGGCGAGGGCATCCTGCTGAAAGGGGTGCGCGACAGCGTCATCTGCGGGAACCTCGTCCGGGACGACCGCAAAGACCGCACTTCGCCGGCCCCGGGCGTCGTCGACGAGGCTGGCTCCGGCAACCTCGTGCAGGGCAACCTGACCTCGGCCGGACGCTGATCTCAGTCGCCGCCGCGGCGGATCTCCGAACCCTCGAAGCGGATCGAGACGCGCCACACCTTCTTGACGCGGGTGATGACCTTGCCCGTGCCGGCGACGATCGTTTCGGGAATCTCGATGCGGTGCTGGTCGACCACCGCGTGGAAGCCGCGCTCGGAGAAGATGTCGATGAACATCGCGATGGCCAGCGGCTCGTCGAAGACCGGCGTCTCGATGTTGACGTGCGCCTGGCCGGAGATGGCGTGGGCGCGGATGATGGGCAGGAACTTCGTCTGGATCAGGTCGATGACCTGCCGGAAGTGCTCCGCGTTGCGCTCGGCGTAGTCGTCGAGACGCCGCACGAGGTCCTGCCGGGCGTGCTGCACGATCTGGGAGGCCAGCGGGATGGGCGAGATGAGGTCATGGCTCTCTTCCGAGAGTTCAAGCGAGCTCTGGTACTGCAGCTCCTTGATGATGCGGGCCTGCACCTCGGGCAGCGAGCCCTGGGCGTTGATGAAATGGTAGTGGAAGATGTTCCGCAGCGACTGCAGCGGCTCGTAGGTGCGCTCCTTGAAGACGCGGTAGCGGTTGCGGGCGGCCTCCTCGCTCAGGTCGGTCTTGCGCACTTCGTGCGGCGGGGGCTGGCCCTCGCGGACCGCCTTCTCATTGGCCTCCTGGGCCTCGCGGCCGCGCTTCAGCTGGCGCCGGACGGATTCGTTCTCGTCGACGAACAGGACGAGGATGTGGAAGTGGGGCTTGGGGAAGCGGGTCGAATGGGGGGTGCCCCGGAACTCGTGCCGGAGGTCATTGAGACGGGCGAAGAGGTGCTTGAGGCACTCCACCTGGACCATCGAGCGCGGGAAACCGTCGACGACCGCGCCGCTGTCATACTGGGGCTCGAGCAGCTTGCGGAACAGCAGCTCGACCACCTCGCGGTCTCCGACGAGCATGCCGGCGTCGATGCGCTTGCGCGCCTCGGGGCTCGACAGCAGATCGCTGACCACGATCGGCTGGGCGTCGTAGTCGCGATACTGGAGGATGAACTCGGTGTTCGTGCCTTTGCCGGCGCCCGGAGCGCCGTTCAGCCAGAAGATCTCCCGGGGGAAGGACAGCTTGGAACGCCCGAACTCCTTCTCCAGGCTCGACCAGACGGCGTCAAAGATGATCTGGCCATCCTTGACCTCCAGGTCGCTCACCCCGTTGCCGGAGGGTCTGGATTGCGGTTCGTGCATGCCGGGAAAAGGGTTGGTAGATACCCCCGCCCCCTGCCCCGTGCGAGACGAAAAACCGTCTAACGGCGCTCAGAACCCGTCGTTTGTATGGTTTCGGAGCCGGGTCGGACGGTCGGGATGCCCGGGGCGTCGGATCGGCTGCGACGGAACTGGAAGCGATTGATGTCCTGCATCGATATCTGGTCGAGCGACTTTGCCGCGCCTTCGGCCAGCTTCGGAGGACGCGGGGCGGTGTCGATCGCCTCGGTCAGGGCGGGCTTCTCGCGGTTGCCGAATCCGAGGATGGAGGCGGTGGTGCCGGAGAGCGCGGAGGTCTCGCGGTCGAACGCCTTCACGGTCATGATGTTCTTCGGCCGGACTTCGGCCCCGAGGTCGTCCCGCAGCTCGATCTCCGCCTTGGGCCGTCCGAAGGTGTCGAATCTGCCGTGCCAGGAGTCGAGGGTGAGGAGGTCGGCGCGGGAGTAGCGCGGGTCCATGTCGATCGGCGCCCTGCCGGTGTCGAAGCGGCGGGAGGCGAGGTCGTTGGACTTGCCGACGGACCGCAGCGCGGAGTCGGGATCGACGCCCGGGTCGACCTTCTTTGCGCCCGGACCTTCCTGCATGGTGAACGGAAGCGCGCGTCCGTCGGACGACATGACCTGGCGAGGGCCGGTCGGGGCGGCGGGCTGCGCCGTCCTGGCGCCAGGAGCGCCGGACGGAGGCGCGGCGGGGTTCACTCCGCCATCCCTAATCTTCATGGGAGGGGCCGGGACGTTGCCGCCGATGGGCCGCCCCTGGGCGTCATAATGGATGACCTGCTTCCCTTCGACGCCGCCTTCGGTCGAGATCGTGAAGCCGGTCGTGACCGGATTGGCAGGCTTCTCCGCGGCGCCGAGGATGGCGGCGGAGGCGAGCAGGCAGATGACCTCGCGAGGAAGCACGACCCCAATTTGCAGGATTACCGACCGGACCTCAACCCTGCGTTCAGCCCTTCCGGGGCTCCGGACGGACCTTCCAGATGTCCCGGGCATAGTCCCGGATGGAGCGGGACGACGAGAATTTGGCGCAACGGGCGACGTTACGGATGGCCATGGCCGCCCAGCGGCGGCGGTCGAGGAAGGCGCGCTCGGCCCGGCCCTGCGCCTCGACGTAGCTGCGGAAGTCCGCGAGTACGAGGAAGGGGTCGCCGCCGTCGGTCAGCGAATCGACCACGGGTGAGAGGAGGCCGGGCGAGCCCGGCGTGAAGGTTTCTGATTCCAGCCACTCGAGCAGGGAGGCCAGTTCGGGGTCGCCCTTGAGCACCGCGCCGGGGTCGTAGCCGCGCGCCCAGAGGTCGGCGACATCCTCGACCTCGAGACCGAAGATGAAGATGTTGTCGTCGCCCACCTCGTCACGGATCTCGACGTTGGCTCCGTCAAGCGTGCCGATGGTCACCGCCCCGTTGAGGGCGAGCTTCATGTTGCCGGTGCCCGAGGCCTCCTTGCCGGCCGTCGAGATCTGCTCGGAAAGGTCGGCGGCGGGGATGATGCGTTCGGCCAGGGTGACGCGGTAGTCGGGCAGGAAGACCACCTTGAGCAGCCCGCGGACCCTGGGGTCGGAATTGATGACGTCCGCCACGCGGTTGATCGCATGGATGATCTCCTTGGCGAGGGCGTAGCCCGGGGCCGCCTTGGCGCCGAAGACGCACACGCGGGGCGTGAAGCTGCCGTTGGGCTCGTTCAGGATGCGCCGGTAGAGATGGAGGATGTGGAGCAGGTTGAGATGCTGGCGCTTGTACTCGTGCAGACGCTTGATCTGGACGTCGAACATCGCGTCGGGCGAGGTCTCCACGCCGGTCAGCGCGCGGATGGTGTCGACAAGGCGGAGCTTGTTGGCGCGCTTGACGGCCATGAAGCGGTCCTGGAAGGCCGGGCGGTCGGCGAGGGCGTCGAGCCGGGAGAGCCGCTCGAGGTCCTCCTCCCAGCCGGCGCCCACGGATTCGTCGCAGAGCGCCGCGAGCCCGGGGTTGCAGCCGCGCATCCAGCGACGCGGCGTGACGCCG
>JBJTIX010000302.1:0-3982 GCA_046095205.1 Opitutia bacterium | reverse complement strand
GGCGGAGCGGGGTCATGCCCCGTGTATCTCCCGCGGGCCCCGTCCGGGCGAACCTAAACTGCCCGCCCGTGCTTGCCACGCCGCGCCGTCGCGGGACAGACTGCCCGACCCCCATGAACCCCAAGACCCTGATCGTCCAGACCCGCGACGTGGACTACCGCCGCGCGGTCACGGTCTACGTGCCCGCCGGACATCGCGCGGGCGACGTCTCGCCGCTCCTCGTCACGCATGACGGGCCCGGCATCGGCAAGTCCGACCCGAACCTCGTCCGCATCCTCGACAACCTCATCCACGCCGGCCGCATCCCGCCCCTCGTGTGCGTGATGATCGCCAACGGCGGCGGCGACGCCCAGGGCCACGAGCGCGGCAAGGAATACGACACCCTCTCGCCGCTCTTCGCCGAGTTCATCGAGGAGGAGGTCCTGCCCCTCGTGGAGAAGAACGCCGGCGTCCGCCTGACCCGCGACCCCGAGGACCGCGCGACGATGGGCGTGAGCTCCGGCGCCGCGGCCGCCTTCACCATGGCGTGGTACCGGCCCGACCTCTGGCGCCGGGTGATCTCGCTCTCCGGCACCTTCGTCAACCAGCAGTGGCCTTTCAACCCCGAGACCCCCGACGGCGCCTGGGGCTACCACACCACGCTCATCCCCGCCGCGCCCCGCAAGCCGCTGCGCGTGTGGATGTGCGTCGGCGACCGCGACAACTTCAACCCCAACGTCATGCGCGACGGCATGCACGACTGGGTGGAGGCCAACCACCGCATGGCGAAGGTCCTGCGCGACAAGGGCTACCGCTACCAGTCTCTCTACTGCCTCGACTCCGGTCACGGCGTGGGCAACGCCCGCCCGCAGCTCCTGCCCCAGGCGCTGGAGTGGGCCTGGCACGACCGCGCCAAGCGCTGAGCGCGGACCGCCCATGCTGTTCTTCGCCGCCTGCCTCGCCGCCGCCGTCGCCGCGCCCGCCACGGCGCCCGTCGCCGCGCCGAAGGAGGTCCCGCGCGAATTCGCCCCGCCGGTCGACGACCCGAAGCTCCCCCGGGTGCTCATCATCGGCGACTCGGTCTCGGTCGCCTACACGCTCGAAGTGCGGGCCAACCTGAAGGGCGTCGCCAACGTGCATCGCGTGCCGGCCAACGGCGGCTCGACGCGCACGGCGCTCGGCGAATACGGCCTCGACCGCTGGCTGCGCCCCGGTGAGAAGTGGGACCTGATCCACTTCAACCACGGCCTGCACGACCTGTCGTACCGCTTCCCCGACGACCGCGACCGCAACGACAAGGGCGAATACGCCTCTCCGTCCAACGGCGGCCGACCGAACGTGCCCCTCGACCGCTACGAGGCGAACCTCCGCGTCATCGTGAAGCGTCTCAAGGCCACCGGCGCGCGTCTCGTCTTCGCCAGCACCACGCCGGTGCCGGAATCCGACGCCGCCAAGTACGTCAAGGACTCCGAACTGCCCTACAACGAGGTCGCCCGCCGGGTCATGGCCGAGGAGGGCGTGAAGTGGAACGACCTCTGGGCCGCGGTGAAGCCCCGGCAGGCCGAGCTCCAGGGCAGGCGCAACGTGCACTTCCTCACCAAGGGATCGACCTTCCTCGCCGCGCAGGTGGCCGACGCCATCCGTCGCGAGCTCGAGGCGCCCGCGAGGAAGTGACCGCGTCCGGGGCGCTGAGCGCCGTCAGGGACGGGCCTTGTCCTTGAAGAAAGCCCAGACCCTCTCCGCGCCGCTGAAGGACTTGATCGGCTCATTGCCGGCGCGACGAGAACGTGTGCCCGGCCACCCGTGTCCGCCCACGGCGTCCAGCACGAACTCCACCGGCGCGCCGCCCTCGCCGGGAGCGTAGGTCTGGGTCGTGACGACACCCTTGACGCTCACCTTGGGAGGGGTGGCGCAGCGGTTGACGCGGGCCCAGAAGGCGACGACCTCCTCCACCGGCTTGTAGGGGGACGCCTGCGCGGAGCTCACGAGGGGGTTCTTGCTCATGCCCCCCGCGAGCGGAACCTCCTCATCCTTGCCTCCGTTGATGATGAGGATCGGTAGCGGGCCCTTCGGCGCCGGCTCAAAGGCGAACATGCTGGCCACCACGGGGGCGACGGCGGCGAGACGTTCGCCGCGGGAGACGGCGTAGACGTAGGTCATCATGCCGCCGTTGGAGCCGCCGGTCATGAAGATGCGCTTCGGATCCGCGCCGTGCTCACGGATGAGACAATCGATGAGCGCGTCAAAGTAGGCCAGGTCGTCGGCGTCCCGCACCTGTCGGCGCAGGAGGTGGCCCGTGTTCCAGGCGTGACGTCCCTGGCCGTAATCAGTGCCCTCCGGATAGACCGCGATGAAGCCCTCCGACTTCGCGAGCGGGTCGAAGCCCGAAGTGAGCCGCATCTGTTCGGCGCCGCCCTGCCCGCCGTGGAGTATGAGCACCGCGGGCCGCAAGGAGCCCGCGGGCGCCGTGTTGTGGACGATCGCGCGACGCTCGGCGTCCTTCACCTTCAGCTTGATTTCGCCGTCCCTGCCGGCCGCCCGGGGGCCGGACCGGGCCTCGGGCTGGCCGAAGGCCTTCCTCATGAACTCCCACTGCCCCTCTCCCAGCGCCTGCAGCGTGCGCATGGGGTCGTGATCGACGCCCTTGAGCGGGTGCCAGCCGTGCGGGATGCCGAGCTTCGTCAGATGGTCGTGGAACTCGACGCTGAGCGAGTAGGTGCCGTCCTTGTCGCCGATGCCGACGCGCACCAGGGAGTCCTTGGCCACGGTCTTGGCGTTGCGCTGGGCGATCTCCCAGGGGCTGACCTCGCGGAAATAGGCGCGGTCGCCGTAGACGCGCTCCAGCAGACCGTCGCGCGAGCGCGGATTCGAGCGCGGCGTCCTCTCGAAATCCGGGTCGAGCGGACCCGCGCCGAGCATGGAGACCGTACGGAACGTTTCCGGGAACTTGAAGCCGAGCCGGGCGGCGCCGTATCCGCCCATGCTGAAGCCGTCGAGCATGCGCCCCTCGCGCTTGGCGACCGTGCGCCAGGTCGCGTCGACGTGCGGCAGCAGGTCCTTCATGATCATCGACTCGATGGGCGTCGAACCGTCCTTCCAGTCCACGTACATCCCCTGCGGGAGCCCGTTGACGAAGACCACGAGGAACGGCGGGGCCTTGCCCGCTCGGATGGCCGCGTCGAAGAACCTCGCGAGCGGCGCGATGCCCTGCTCCCCGCCGCCCGAGCCGTGCAGCCAGTAGAGCACCGGGAAGCGCGCCTCCTTGTCCTGCCCGTATTCGGCGGGCCGGTAGAGGTGGTAGCTCACCTCGCACTTCATCGCCGCCGAGCGGAACACGTGATGCGTGACCCCGGCGGCCTTGACCGCGGGCGTGACCCAGCCCGGGTCGGTCGCCGGGGCCGACTTCTGGGCCGCCAGTTCAGAGCCCGCGATCAGCAGCATCGCGCAGTATTTCAGCACATCCCTGATAACACCTCCAACGCCCCAAAGTTCAACCCTGCCGTCATTGCGCCCCGTCGTCCGGGCGCTTTACTCCCGGTCATGCTCCTCAACCCTGCCGAGATCGAACAGGCCCTGCGCGGCCTCCCTGGATGGACCACCGACGGCAAGGCCCTCCGTCGCCAGTACACCTTCGCCGACTTCCCGGCCGCCGTCGCCTTCGTCAACCGCCTCGTCGCTCCCGCCGAGGCGCAGGGCCATCATCCTGACATCGCCATCTCCTACAACCGCGTCTCCCTCTCCCTCACCACCCACGACGCCGGCGGCCTGACCGCCAAGGACCTCGCCCTCGCAAGGTCTATCTGAGGGATAATGGGGTCAGACCCTATTAATGGGGCCTGACCCCATTATCAGTGTCCGGGCCTCTTCAGAAAGTGGCGGAGAGGATGGGATTCGAACCCACGATACCCTTTTGGGGTATACCCATTTAGCAAACGGGCGCTTTCGGCCACTCAGCCACCTCTCCAGGTCCTCCGTCAATTCGAAGGAAGGTCATTAATGGGGC
>JBJTIX010000301.1:0-11575 GCA_046095205.1 Opitutia bacterium | reverse complement strand
GGATGGTGGGCGCGACGCTGGGGCTGGGACGGGAGCTGCCCTCCGACGAGGCGGACGCGGCCGCCGCGGCCCTCTGCCACGCCGACAACGCCCGCTGACCTCAGTCCTCGGCGAGGTGAAATGAAGAGGGGCGGACCGCGGTCCGCCCCCGATCGCGCCTCGGTGCCGCTCAGAGCGAACGGGCGGCGGCCACGACCGCGTCCTTCGTGATGCCCAGCTCCTTCATCACGACGTCGCCGGGGGCGGAAAGTCCGAAGGTGTCGGTGCCGATCGCCTTGCCGCCGAGCCCCACGTGCCTGCCCCAGGTGGCGGTCACGCCGGCCTCGACGCTCACGCGCTTCGTGCAGGCGGGCGGCAGCACATCGTCGCGGTAGGACTTGGGCTGGCGTGCGAAGACCTCCATCGAGGGCATCGAGACCACCCGGACTCCGTCGCCGAGCTCCTCGGCGGCCGCGAGCGCATGCTGCAGCTCGCTGCCGGTGCCGATGAGCACGTGGGTGAGAGCGCCCTTCTCGCGGCGGGCCACGTAGGCCCCCTTCAGCACGCCCTGACGGCGGTCGGCCGCCGGGATGGCGTCGAGCGACGGGACGTTCTGGCGGTAGAGGATGAGGGCGACCGGTCCGTCCTTGCGGGCGACCGCGTGGGCGAAGGCCGCGGCGGTCTCCTCGGCGTCGGCCGGGCGCACCACGTCGAGGTTCGGGATGCAGCGCAGGGCGCTGACCGTCTCCACCGGCTGGTGGGTGGGCCCGTCCTCGCCGACGCCGACCGAGTCGTGCGTGAAGATGTAGAACGTCTGCAGCTTGGAGAGGGCCGCCACGCGGATGGAGGGCCGCAGGTAATCCGAGAAGGTCAGGAACGTCGCGCCGGACCCCTTGAACACGCCGTGGTAGGCGATGCCGTTGAGGATCGCGCCCATCGCGTGTTCGCGGATGCCGAAGTAGAGGTTGCGGCCGCCGGGCGAGGTCACGTCGAAGTCGCCCACGTCCTTGATGTAGTTCTTGGTCGAGCCGTGGAGGTCGGCGGAGCCGGAGAGCACCAGCGGCGAGGCCTTGGCCACGGCGTTGATGCAGGTCTCGCCCGAAAGGCGGGTGGCGAGGGTGTTCTTGCCGAACTCCGGGATCGCGGCGAGGAGCGAGGCGACGTCGCCGTGGTCTCCCCTGGCCGCCTTGGCGAGCACGGCCGCCTTGGCGGGCTCGGCCCGGGTCCAGGCGTCGAAACCGGTCTTCCAAGCGGCGTGCGCCGCGGCCTGCGCCTTGCGGCGTTCGGCGAAGAAGGCGCGCGTCTCGGCCGAGACGAAGAACTTCTCCTCGGGCAGGCCGAGGGCCTTGCGGGCCGCGTCCACGAACTTCACGCCGCCTTCGCCGTGGCCCTTGGACGAGCCCTGCACCTCGGGGATGCCCTTGGCGATGACGGTCTTGCAGATGATCAGCTTGGGCTTGCCGTTGCGGCTGGCCCGGGCCCGGTCGAGGGCCTCGACCACGGGGGCGACCTGGTTGGCGTCCTTCACGAGGATGACCTCCCAGTTCGCGGCCTCGAAGCGCTTCGCGGTGTCCTCGTTCTGCGTCTTCGCCGCCATTGCGTCGAGGGTGACGTCGTTGGAGTCGTAGAGCATGATGAGGTTGTCCAGGCCGAAGCGTCCGGCGAAGGAGGCCGCCTCCTGCGAGATGCCCTCCTGCAGGCAGCCGTCGCCGGCGAGGCCGACCACGAGGTGGTCGAAGACCTTGTGCTCCGCAGTGTTGAAATGCGCCTCCGCCATCTTGGCCGCCACGGCCATGCCGACGATGTTGCCGGTGCCCTGGCCGAGCGGGCCGGTGGTGGCCTCGACGCCAGGGGTCTCGCCGAATTCCGGATGGCCCGGGGTCTTCGAGTGCAGCTTGCGGAAGGCCTTCACCTGATCGACGGGCAGGTCGAACCCGGCCAGGTGCAGCCAGGAGTAAAGGAACATCGAGCCGTGGCCGGCGGAGAGGACGAAGCGGTCGCGGTTGATCCAGGAGGGATCGGCCGGGTCATGGCGGAGGAAGTGGCCGTAGAGGGCGGCGCCGATCTCGGCGGCCCCGAGGGGGAGGCCCAGGTGTCCGGAATGGCACGCGGCCACGGCGTCCATGGAGAGTCCGCGGGCCTCGGCGGCGGCGCGTGAAAGGGCTGCGTTGTTGAGGGACATGACGCTGGTGGGGTATGCCCAAATCGTGGGGGATTCCAGCCTTGAATGAGCGGCTCCCTGCCTGCCAGATTGTCCGCATGGCAGACAAGTCGCTCGAGGAGGGGTCGCAGCTCCGGCTGGACTTCAGGAAGCTCAGGAAAATCGCCTCGGGCGAGGCCGACGTCATCCCCGCCGTCGCGCAGGACGCGGCCACCGGCGAGGTGCTCATCCTCGGCTACGTCAACGAGCTGGCGCTCGCCACCGCCCTCAGGGAGAAGAAGGCCACCTTCTGGAGCACGTCCCGCAACGAACTCTGGATCAAGGGGCTGACCTCGGGCGACTTCCTCGAGCTCCTCGAGGTGCGCGTGAACTGCGAGCAGAACTCGATCCTTTACCGCGTGCGGCCGGCGGGGCAGGGCGCCTGTCACACGAAGGGTGCGGACGGGCGTTCAAGGTCGGGCTGCTACTACCGCCGTCTGCGCGCCGACGGCACGCTCGAGCAGGCCTGAGCTTCAGTGTCCGAGCGCCGCGTTGACTAGCCGGACGTCCGCCTCGAGGCGCACGACGACGAGTCCGCTCAAGCGGCTGGTCTCGGCTGCGCCGGGCGAGGCGGTGAAGGCCACGGGTGATCCGGACGCGTCCTGGGCGATGAGTCTCCTTAGCGCGGCCTCGGCCTTGGCTCCGTCCCCGAAGTCGAGGGCGATGGTCGCGACCGTCCTTGCGGGAGGGCCTTCCTCGCCCACGGCGACCGTCGCCGTCTTTGCCTCACGCAGGGCCTCGGCCAGGCCCGTGCCCATCCACCTCCGGCGTGCGGGCGCCTCGAGCAGCCCGGAGGCCGGCTCGAACCGCAGCAGCAGGTAGCATTTGTCCACGCCCCTGGTCTGGAGCACGGCGGCCGACGGCAGCACGAGTCCGCCCTCGACCGGGGCGCCCGCCGCGGCGGAGAGCGTCGTCTTCCGGTCCGGAGAGAACGCCAGGTCCGCCCGCCCGTCCGACTGCCGCGCCGACTCCCTTGCGGCCTGCAGCTCGGCGCGCCCCTTTTCGGGCGCGAACCGCACGACCGCGTCCAGCACCGACTTGCCGGCCGCCGTGTCTTCGGCGTCGCGGGGCCATGCGCAGCCGAAAACCGAGGCCGGCCCTCTCACCCCGAGCGTGATGGGGGAGGGCCGCAGCCAGAGCCACGCTCCGCCGGCCAGAACCGCACAGCCTGTCAGCCAGATCAGCGCCCTGCGCGGCATCGGGGTGCTTTCTCCATGCCGACAGGATGCTCCGGGACGCCTTCGGCTCAAGCCCGGGCAGGGTGCCAAAAAAAGGGGCGCCTGACGGCGCCCCGGTGAGTCACTTTGGACGGGTCTCAGTAGCCGCCACGGTCGCCGCCGAAGCCGCCACGGCGATCTCCGCCGAAGCCGCCACGACCGCCACCGCCGAAGCCACCGCGACGCTCGCCGCCGCCGAAGCCGCCGCGACGCTCTCCGCCGCCGAAGCCACCGCGACGCTCGCCTCCGCCGAAGGGCGGACGCTCTTCACGAGGACGGGCCACGTTGACCTTGAGGGGTCGGCCCATGAACTCGACGCCTTCGGTCTTGGCGATGGCGTCCTGTGCCTGCTGGGCGTTGCCCATCGTCACGAACGCGAAGCCACGGGGACGTCCCGTGAACTTGTCCATCATCACCTCGACGGACGTTACTTCGCCCGCCTGGGAGAAGTGAGCCCGGATGTCGGCTTCGGTTGCGGCCCAAGCCAGGTTGCCTACGAACAGTTTGTTTTCCATGTTTTTGCTTTGTTTTTCTTACCTTCGCCGCATTGCCCGTTTCCGACCTTCGGATTTCGATTTGCCGTCTTACGACCGTCAACTCACCGGATTCTTGCGGGGTCAGCCCTTGGTTTGGTTATTTTCAGGAACTGAACCTGCCCCGTGTTTAGGCCTCTTGCGGGGGGTTAAGCAAGTTTATTCACAATCGGGAAATCCCCCAGCGAGGCCATTCAGGGCTCTTTTGGGGGGCTGATTACAGATTGACCGAGGGGCCGGGTCGGAAGTGACATTGCGGTGTGATCGACCCCGCCGAGGCCCTGGACGCGCTACTTGAGGAGCTGCGTCGCCGCAAGGCGGAGGGCGAACGTTACGTCTCCGTCTCGGACGAGACCGTGCGGCTGCTGAAGACCTTGGCCGGCACGGCTCCCGCCGCTTCGGCCGCACCGGCCTCCTCGGAGGGCCGGACCTCCTCCTCCCCGCCGTCCCGGGCCTCGCGCGCCGAGCCGGTTCCCGCTCCTGCGCCGAAGGCGGCTTCGGTGCCTGCGGCCGTCGCCACCGTCCCCGACCCTCCCGAGGTCGTCCTGCCCGAGGGTACGCGCGAGCAGAGACTCGACTGGATCCGCCGCCGCGTGCTCGACTGCAAGGAGACCGCCCGTCATCTCGCGCCCGGCATGAAGCCTGTCCTGGGCGTCGGTCCTGCGGATGCGCCCGTCGTCCTCGTGGGCGAGGCGCCCACCCGCGAGGAGGCGTAGGCCGGGGCTCCTTTCGTCGGCGATTCGGGCGTGCTCCTGCGCCGGATCCTCTCCGCCGCCGGCCTGACCGAGAAGGACGTCTTCCTCCTGCCCGTCATGGGCTGGCGTCCGGAGTCCGCCAACGAGTTCGTGAAGCGGCCGCCCAACGCGCGCGAACTGGCCTTCAACCGCCCCTACCTCATGGCCCAGATCCGCGCCGTGGCCCCGAAGGCCGTGATGGCCCTCGGGGCGCACGCGCACGAGTCGCTGCTCGGCATCCGCCAGCCCGTGCAGAAGGTGCGCGGCACCTGGCACGAGGTCGAGGGTCTGCCCGTGCTCCTCAGCTTCCATCCCAACTACCTCCTGCACACCCCTTCGGATAGCGCCAAGCGCACCGTGTGGACGGACTTCCTCGCCCTGCTCGAGAAACTGGGCCGCCCCGTGACCGAGAAGCAGCGGGCCTACTTCCAGCCGCGCGGCTCCTGAGTCAGCGCACCGAGTCGCGGAGCCGGGAGAGCTGGAACGACAGCACCTGGGAGTTCCTTCCGCTGGCCTTCAGCTCCGCGCGCCGTTCGGCGGGCAGCTCCTTGGCGGTCGCGGGCGTGAAGCCGCAGGCCGACTGGAAGAAGCCCTGCGTCTGGGTCGTGAGCGCGACGAGCTTGCGGGCGCCGAGCTCCTTCGCGCGGCGCTTGGCGAACTCCACGAGCTTACGCCCGACCCCGCGGCCGTGGTAGAAAGGCTGTACGTAGACCGCGCCCAGCTCCGTGACCTTGCCGTCGCCGTAGGGGCGCAGCGCCGCGCAGCCGATGATGCTGTCGTCGATCTCGTAGACGTAGAACTGCCCGATGGTCTGCTCGATCTGCTGGCGCGTGCGGGAGACGAGGGCCTCCGTCCGGGCCCCGTGCTTGGCCAGGTTGTAGAGCGCCTGGGCGTCCTTCTTCTTGGCCTGCCGGATCCGGTCGTAGTCGTTGGCGTGGATCATCGTGCCCAGGCCGACCTTGTCGAAGATCTCCGTGAGCAGGCATCCGAAGACCCGTCCGTCGAGGATGTGGGCGCGCGGAACGTCCTGGTCGAGCGCCTTGGCCGCCTGCAGCGCCTTGCTGCGGATCCGGGGGTCCATGCGGGACGACTTGTCGGCCAGCAGCCGGTTGAGGTCGTCCTCCGGCAGGTTGACCTTCACCTGGCCGTCGACCTGCAGGCCGGGGAACGGCGTGAGGTAGATGAGCTTCGAGGCGCCGAGCGCGGCCGCCAGCTCCATCGCGAGGTGGTCGCTGTTGACGCGGAGGGACATGCCCTCGCGGTCGCAGAGGATCGGCGTGACGAGCGGGAGCACGTCCTGCGAGAGCATCGACTTGAGCAGCGCGGCGTCGACCTTCTCGACCTTGCCCGTGTAGAGGTGGTCCTTGCCGCGGATCACGCCGACCTTCGTCGAGCGCACCGCGTTGGTGATGGCGCAGCGCAGGCCGGCCTGCGAGAGGTTCTCCAGCACCGCCTGCGAGACCAGCGCGGAGGCCTCGCGGGCGAGCGACATCGTGGAGGCGTCGGTCACGCCCTCGCCCTGGACGTCGGAGAGGGCGATGTTGTGCTCGCCGGCCAGCCCGACCAGCTGGTGGCCGATGCCGTGCACGAGGACGATCTTGATGGACAGGCTCCGGAGCACCGCGATGTCGGTCACGATGTTGAGGAAGTTCTCGTGGGCCACGACCGAGCCGTCCACGGCCACCACGAAGACGTGGTCGCGGAACATGGGGACGTAACGGAGGATTCCCCGCAGGTCCGTCGGCTTCATGGCGCGTTCGCGCGGGCTCGGCATGTCCGAACCTTATGGACTCCCGGGACGGCGGGGCAATACTGATGAGGGCATGGCAAGGCGTGCGAAATCAGGACCGGCCGCGGCGCCCGACGGGCTCTGCGAGCCGCTCGACGCCTTCCTCGCCCACCTTTCCCTCGAGCGCGGACTCTCCCGGCTCACCGTCGCGGCCTACGAGTCCGACCTCACGGAGTTCGCCCGCCACTGCGGCCGGGCCGGCCGGAGCTCCTGGACGGAGGTCGTGCTCGGCGACCTGGAGTCCTGGGTGAAGTCGATGCACCGCCGCGGCCATGCGCCCGCCTCGCTCGCCCGCCGGCTCTCCGCCGTGCGCTCCCTCGCGGCGCACCTCGTGCGCGGCGGCCTGCGGCGCGACGACTTCACGGAGCTCGCCCGCGGGCCCCGGTTCCGCCGGCGGCTGCCGGGGCGGCTCACCCCGGAGGAGGCGGCCCGCATCATGACGGCGCCGGACGACCGCACGCCGCAGGGCATCCGCGACCGCGCCATGCTCGAGCTGATGTACGGATCGGGCCTGCGCATCTCCGAGCTCTGCGGGCTCGAGCTCCAGTCGGTGGACGAGCGCGAGGCGGTCGTGCGCGTCCGCGGGAAGGGGTCCAAGGACCGCGTGGTGCCCGTCGGGGAGGCGGCGCTGCGGGCGCTCGCCCGCTACCTCGCCGAGGCGCGTCCCGCGCTCGCGCGTCCGCGCACGGGCAGCGCGCTCTTCCTGAGCGCCCGCGGGACGTCCATCTCGCGCAAGACCTTCTGGCTCGGCGTCCGCCAGGCCGCGCGCCGCGCCGGCGTGGAGGCCCCGGTCAAGCCGCACCTGCTGCGCCACGCCTTCGCTACGCACCTGCTCGCGGGGGGCGCGGACCTGCGCTCCATCCAGGAGATGCTGGGCCACGCCGACATCTCCACGACCCAGATCTACGCGTCGGTCGAACGCTCGGCCCTCGCCGACTCGCACCGCCGGCACCATCCGCGCGGCCGCGGCCGCGGCGCCTGAGGCTCAGAGCAGCATCAGCGCGCCCGCGACGAGCGTGCCGACGGAGAGGAAGCCGATGATGAAGCGCGAGGCCGCCCCGTTCTCCAGGGGGGCCGTCTCCTCGCGGTCCTCGCCGGGGCGGGCGACCGCCTCGCGCAGGATGCCGAAGTAGTAGTGGATGCTGACGGCGACGCCGATCAGGGCCGCTCCGAGGACCCACCAAAGCCCCGCCTGCACGAGCAGCGCCAGGACCAGCAGTTTGGCCACGAAGCCGACCGAGGGCGGCACGCCCGCGAGCGAGCCGATGCCGAAGCAGAGCCCGGCCGTGAGCGACGGCGAGCGGCGGATCAGCCCGCGCAGCGAGGTCAGCGGACGGCGGTGGTCCTCCGCGGCGGGGATGCCGGCCAGCGCGTGCATGGTGAGGAACGTGCCGATGACGTAGGCGATCAGGTAGAGCACCACGACGTTCTCGGCCGAATACCCGAAGACGACGGCCTCAGGCCGGGCCACGCCGGCCGTCACGGCCGCGAGCAGGAAGCCCGCGTGCGAGACGCCGGAGAGCGCGAGGGCGCGCTTGATGTCGGTGGTGTTGAGCGCCGCGACGTTGCCGGCCAGGAGCGTCAGCAGCGCGAGTCCCGCGAGCGCGGGGGCGACCTTCGCGGCCAGGGGCGCGAAGGGTCCGGTGACGAGCAGGAGCAGCGAGAGGGCTCCGGCGGCCTTGGACGCGGTCGCGAGGTAGGCGGTCGTGGGCGTCGGGGCGCCCTGGTACACGTCGGGGATCCAGGAGTGGAAGGGGAACGCGCCGAGCTTGAAGGCGGCGCCTCCCATGATCATCGCGACGCCCGCCAGGGTCAGGACCGTGCCCTTGCCGGCGGCGAGCGCCTTGGCGATCACGGGGAAGGCCAGGGAGTCTCCCGCGCCCGCGCCGCCGAGCGTGCCGTAGACGAGCACCATGCCCATCAGCAGGAAGGCCGAGCTGAGCCCGCCCGCGACGAGGAACTTGACGCCCGCCTCGAGCGAGGCCTCGCTGCGGCGGAGGTAGCCCACCAGCACGTAGAGGCCCACGGCGGCGGCCTCGAGCGACACGAAGAAGGGCACGAAGTGGTCGGACTGCACGAGCAGCATGAACGCCGCCGTCACGGCCAGGAGCACGTGGTGGTAGTCGGCCAGTCCGGATCCGCGCTAGGTGAGGAACCGTCCCGCCATGACGCTGGTGAGCAGCGCCGAGGCGATGAAGACCATCCGCACCCCCGCCATCGGCAGGTTGTGGCGGATCAGCCCGCCGAAGAGCTGCGTGCCGGGCTCGTGCGTCCAGCCGCCGGACGACATGGCCATCGCGGCCACCAGCAGGAGGCCGAGGCGGGCGGTGGTCGGGATCAGCCAGCGCAGCCGGGCCGGGATCACCATCGCCTGCAGCAGCGCGAAGAGCGACAGGGCGGCCACGCCCAGCTCGGGCATGATCGCGACCCAGTCGGACCCGCGGGGGGCGAGCGCCTTGAAGGAGAGGTCGATTGCGGCGAGGGTGCTCGTCATCGGGCGGAAGGCGTCTTGGCGGCGGGCCGGGCGTACTTGACGACGTCGGCGGACACGCGGTTGGTCGAGTCAGTCACGAGGGAGGGCTGGAAGCCGACGGCCAGCGAGGCGCCCAGGAGCAGTCCGGCGGCCACGCGCGAGGGCCAGGCCAGGTCGCCGAACGGCGCGGCCGCGGCGCGGGCCTCGAGCGCGGCGGAGGCCGGGCCGAAGAAGACCGCGGCGGCCGCGCGCAGGGTGTAGACCGCGGTGATCACGACGGTCGAGGCGACCAGCGCCTGGATCCACAGGGGCTCCGCGCGCAGCGAGAGGAAGACGCCGATCTCGCCCCAGAAGTTGGCGAAGCCCGGCAGGCCGAGCGAGGCCATCGAGGCGGCGACGAACAGCGCCGCGAGCACCGGGGCGCGGGAGGCGAGGCCGCCCATGTCCGTGAACTGGTAGGATCCGGTGCGGACGCGCACGTCGTTGGAGAGCAGGAACAGCGCCGCGCAGGAGAGGCCGTGCGCGGTCATGAGCAGCACCGCGGCGTCGAGTCCGGCGGCGGAACCGCGCGTGCCCGCGACCCACAGGCCGAGGAAGACCGGGCCCATGTGGGCGACGGAGCTCCAGGAGACCAGGCGCTTGAGGTCCGCCTGGGTGAGGCAGACGAGCCCGATCAGCACCACGTTGCCCAGCGCGAACCAGAGCAGCCAGTCTCCCAGCGCGCCCTCGGTCACGCGCAGCGAGGCGAGGCCCAGCAGCGCGAGCCCGTAGAGCCCGAACTTCTTGAGCGCCCCGGCGTGCAGCATGGCGGCGGGCGTCGGCGCGGCGGAGTAACCGGGCGCGGCCCAGGAGTGGAAGGGGAACAGCGAGGCCAGCGTGCCGAAGCCGAAGAGCGCGAGCGCGCCCGCTCCCTGCGGCACGCCCTTGGCGAGGAGGCCGTCCGCCACGCCCTCGAAGGTCGCCCGGGTCCACTCGAGGCCGGCGGCGTCGACCGCCATCAGGATGCCGGCGAGCGAGGCCATGGCGCCGACGGTGAGGTAGATGGCCATCTGCATGGCCGCCGAGCGGCGTCCCTCCCCGCCCCAGAAGAGGGTGAGCACGAAGGTCGGGATGAGCGCGAACTCGTGGAAGAAGTAGAAGCCGACGACGTGGTCGGTGGCGAAGACGCCCAGCGTGCCGCCCAGCATGAACAGCAGCAGGCCGAGGTAGGCGTGCCGGGACTCGACGTCCTGGGTCAGCGCCTTGATCCCGGCGGCGAGCCCGACCAGCGAGGTCATCGCGAGCAGCGGCGCGCTGAAGCCGTTCAGCGAGAGGCCGAAGCCCCAGAGTCCGGCGGCGCGGAAGGCCTCGGGGGGCACGGAGAGGTCGGACCACACCAGCAGGAGCCAGGGCGCGAGCGCGGCGGGCGCCGCGAAGCCGAGGAAGGCGATCCACGATCCGACGGAGCGGGGCAGGCGCCGGCCGGCGATCAGCAGCAGGCCCGTCAGCACGGGCGCGGCCACGACGACTTTGAGGAGTTGGGCGGGAAGTCCTTCCATGTTCAGCGGGCGATGAGGATCCAGGCGATGAAGAGCACGCCGGCCGCGGTCCAGGCCGCGTATACGCGGGCCTGTCCCCCGTGGAAGAAGCGCAGGGCGAGTGAGCCGAGCAGGGACGGGATGCCGGCGGCCACCCAGCGCACGGAGATGCCGTTCACCAGCAGCAGGTCGAGGAAGGCGACGAGCTCCGCGACGCGGCGCTGCACGGAGTCGACGTACCAGCGGTACAGGCCGTCCATCCAGCGGCGTTCGAGCAGCCCGTAGAAGCGCGGGAAGCGGTCAAGCAGCGCGTCGCGTCCGGGCTGCGCGGCGTAGAACCTGAGCGCAAACGCGCCGAGCACGAGCGCGACGAGGCCGACGACCGTCGCGGGGGCGGTCGCGTGGAAGCCCATCTCGGCGAGGGGCCGGGCGACCGCGCCGAGGGCGGAGCCGGGAATCATCCGCGCGGCGAGGAGTCCGCCGAAGACCGAGTAGCCGAGGCCGAGCACGATGAGCGGCACAGTCATGGTCCACGGCGACTCGTGCGCGTGCTCCGCTTCCTCGGAGGCGGGCGCGCCGAGGAAGACCAGGCGGATCATGCGCGCGCTGTAGAGGCAGGTGGCCACGGCGGCGACGGAGAGCAGGGCGGCCTCCGCGGTCCGTCCGGAGTGGAACGCCGCCTCGATGACCGCGTCCTTCGAGTACCAGCCGGCGAGGAAGGGCACGGCGCAGTTGGAGAGCGTGGCGGCGATGAAGGCGGCCGCGGTCACGGGCATCTTCCGGAGCAGCCCGCCCATCTTCAGCATGTCCTGCTCGTGGTGGCACCCGTGGATCACCGAGCCGGCGCCGAGGAAGAGCGTCGCCTTGAAGAAGGCGTGCATGGTCATGTGCAGCAGGGCCAGTTCCGGACGGCCGAGCCCCAGGGCGCAGGCCCTGATGCCGAGGTGGGCGAGCGTCGAGTAGGCGAGGGACTTCTTGATGTCCGTCTGGGCGAGGGCGCAGAGGCCGGCGAGCGCGGCCATGCCGGCGCCGGAGACCGCGATGAACTGCAGGACCTCGGGGGCGAGCAGGAAGCTCACGCGGGTCATGAAGTAGACGCCGGCGGCGACCATCGTCGCGGCGTGGATGAGCGC
>JBJTIX010000300.1:0-5669 GCA_046095205.1 Opitutia bacterium | reverse complement strand
CGACGAGCGCCCCTGGACGCTGCTCCTGCTCGCGCGGCTGCCCCTCTCCGCGTGGGTCCGCGGCGGCCGCTCGCGCACGTCGGCGCTGCTCTATCCGGACGCGGCGCTCATCGCTCCCGTGTCCCGTCCGGTGAAGGACGGGCGCGGCGCGCTGCGGCCCTTCCTGCGGCTGCTCTGCGCGGCGGGAGGCGGGGCGGAAGGAGAGGACGTCGCGGATGATGCGGAGCGCCTGACGGCGCCCCTTGCGGGGCGGCACCCAGAGCTCCTCGCGGTCGGTGAAGAGCAGGAGGCCCGCGCGGTCGCCGGCGCGCAGCGCGGAGACCGCGAGGCAGGCGGCGACCTCCGCGGCGCGCTCGCGCAGCGTGGCGCGGCCGGAGCCGAAGGAGCCCGAGCCCGAGACGTCGACCGCGAGGAGCTCTGGGTGCCGCCCCGCAAGGGGCGCCGTCAGGCGCTCCGCATCATCCGCGACGTCCTCTCCTTCCGCCCCGCCTCCCGCCGCACGGCCTTCGCCGCGCCGCTGCGCCGCCTCGCCCGCGCGCTGCGCCGCCGCGCGCTCGTGGCGGTGGTCTCCGACTTCCTGCCGGGCGCCGAGGGCGTCGACGCGATGGCCACGGCGGTCGGCGAGCTCGGCTCGCGCCACGAGACGGCCTGCGTCCAGCTGGTGGACGAACGCGAGCGCACGCTGCCCGACGTGGGCGTGGTCACGCTCGAGGACGCCGAGACCGGCGAGCTGCGCGAGGTCGACACCTCCGACCCCGGGATCCGCGCGCGTTTCGCCGCCCACGCCGAGGCCCGGCTCTCCGAGACCGGCGCCGCGCTCGGACGCGCGGGCGCCGACGTGCTGCGCCTGGAGCCCGGGGAGGACGCCGCCCCCGCGCTCACGCGCTTCTTCGAACGCCGCCGGCGCAGACGATGATCGCGCAGGCTCCAGCCGACTTCGCCCTCAAGGGGCCGATGCCCGAGGTGCCGCCGAGCCTGCTCGCCTCGCCGTGGCTCTGGTCGACGCTCCTGCTGTTCGGCGCGGTCGTCTGGGGCGTGGTGCGCCTCGCGCGCGCCCGCGCGCCGGCCCGCGACCACGCGTCGGCCGCGCACGGCGCCATCGACGCCGCCGCCTCCCTGCCCCAGCGCGAATCGCTGTCCGCCGTCTCCGCGGCGCTGCGCCGCTACGTCGCCGAGGTCGAGCCCTCCGCCCCCGCCGGACTCTCGACCGAGGAGCTCGAGCGCCGGCTGGGCGCCGTGCCCGTCCTGCTCCCCGCGCGGCAGCCGCTCATCGCGGCGCTGCGCGCCGCCGACTCGGCCCGCTTCGCCGGACAGGAGGCCGACCCCGCCCTCGTCGCCGCCGCGGCGCATGAGGCCGTCAACCGCGCCGAGGCGGCCCTCGGCGCATTCTCCCGCCGGCCATGATGGAGATCCTCGGAGACTTCGAGAGCCCCTGGACGCTGCTCCTGCTCGCGCTGCTGCCCCTCTACGCGTGGTTCCGCGGCGGCCGCTCGCGCTCGTCGGCGCTGCTCTATCCGGACGCGGCGCTCATCGCTCCCGTGTCCCGTCCGGTGAAGGACGGGCGCGGCGCGCTGCGGCCCTTCCTGCGGCTGCTCTGCGCGGCGGCGCTCATCGTGGCGCTGGCCGGACCGCGCACGCCCAACCGCGAGATCGAGCGCGAATCCGAGGGCGTGGACATCATGCTCGTGGTCGACCTCTCGTGGTCGATGATGGCGATGGACATGGGCGGTGAAAGCCGCGAGGTCACCCGCTGGGACGTCTCCCAGGAGGTCATCAGCGAGTTCATCGCCAACCGACCCGACGACCGGCTCGGCGCCGTCGTCTTCTCGGGGAAGCCCTACCTGCTCAGCCCGCTCACGGTGAACAAGGATTGGATCCGCACGGGCATCGGCAGGCTCCACATCGGCTCCATCCGCGAGACGGGCACCGCCATCGGCGAGGCGGTCGCGATGGCCGTCGACCGCATGAAGTCGCTCCCGCCGAAGTCCTCCAAGGTCATCATCCTGCTCACCGACGGCGACGACAACATGAGCAAGGCCATCCTGCCCCTGCCCGCCGCGGAGCTGGCCCACGCGCTGCGCATCCGCCTCTACGCGATCGGCCTGGGCAAGGACGAGCCGACCGTCCTGCCGCAGTTCGACATCAGCACGGGCAAGGTCTACCGCGACGTCTTCGGACGGACGGTGCCGATGCAGACGATCAACCCCGCCAACTACGAGATGCTCGGGCGCATGGCCGCGGCGGCGGACGGACGGTTCTACCGGGCCCTCGACCGCGGCCAGCTCTCCAAGGTGTACGACGAGATCAGCCGGCTCGAACGCACGGAGGTCAAGATCCGCGAGACGGTGACCTACGACAGCCATCGCCAGGCCTGGATCGCGGCCGGCCTCCTGCTCCTCCTCGCCGAGCTCGCGCTCGCCGTCATCCGCCCGCGCGCGCCCTGAAGCCATGGACTTCGCCGACCCCCATTTCGAACGCCCGCTGCTGCTGCTCGCCGCCTTCGCCGCCGCCGGCCTGACCTACGCGGGCCTGCGCTGGGCCGACCGCCGGCGGTTCGCCGGCCTCGCGGGCTTCGCCGCGGAACGCCTGCTCGGCCTGCTGCTGGCGGGGCACTCTCCCGCCCGACGGCTGACGAAGGACGCCGCCGTGACCGCCGCGGTGCTGCTGCTCGGCTTCGCCGCCGCCGGCCCGCGCTGGGGCTACCGCACCACCGCGGCGCGCGCCTCGACCGAGGACGTGGTGTTCGTGCTCGACGTCTCCAAGTCGATGATGGCCGGCGACGCCCGGCCGTCGCGCCACGCCCGCGCCAAGGCCGCGGTCTCGGCCGTCGTGAAGGCGAAGGGCAACGGCAGCGTGGGGCTCGTGGCCTTCGCGGGGCAGGCCTTCCTGCAGTGCCCGCTCACGCGCGACTACGACGCCTTCCACCGCGCGCTCGAGGAGACTGACACCTCGGTGATCCAGGTGACGGGCACCGACATCGGCCGGGCGCTGGAGGAGGCGGAGGCCGCCTTCGCGCCCAACCGCAGCCGCAAGCTGGTCATCCTCATCACCGACGGCGAGGACCTCGAGGCCGGCGGGATCGACGCCGCCAAGCGCCTGTCGCGCAAGGGCCTCGTGGTCCACACGGTGGGCGTCGGCACCGCCGGCGGGGGCACCATCCAGGTCGTCGGGGCGCTCGGCACGCTGGAGACGCTCAAGGACGCGGAAGGCGTCGCCGTGGTCAGCCGCCTCGACGAGGCCACGCTGACCAAGGTCGCCGAGGCGGCGGGCGGACGGTATCTGGCGCTGGGCTCCGCCGGCGAGGGCATGGAGGCCCTGCGCCTGGCGGTCGAGGCGGGCACCGACTCGGCGCATGCCGGCCGCCAGGGGGTCCCGCGCGAACATTGGTTCGTCTCCCTCGCCCTCCTCGTCATCATCGTCGAGACGCTCCTCTCCACCCGCCGCCGCCAGGCGGCCGAAGCCCCATGAAGACCCCCATCCTCGCCGCCCTGCTGGTCGCCGCCTCCGCCGCGGGGGCCGAACAGGACCTCCAGGCGCTCGACGCGCGCCAGCTGCACAACCTCGGCACCGCCCGGCTGAAGGCGGGCGACATCGCCGGGGCGGAGGAGGCCCTGCGCGCCTCGCTCGGGCGCGACGACGACGCGCTGCGCCCGCCGGCGCTGCACAACCTCGGACACGTGCGCTTCGGCAAGGGCCGCGCCTCGCTCAAGGGCGGCGTCGCCGGCGACGTCACCGAAGTCACGGTCGCCAAATCCTACATCGAGGCCGCGGACGCCGACATCGCCGACATGCAGGACCAGATCCAGCACCTCGACGACGCCAAGAAGGCGGGCGTCGAGCCCGACTACGTCCCCGCGCAGTCGGCCCTCGGCGGCGGCATCACGACCTTCCGCGAGATCCGCAAGCTCATCCCCAAGGAGGAGGCCATGCTCGCCCGGCGCGGACAGGCCGTCGCCGCCTGGACGCGGGCGATCTCCGACTTCCGCGGGGCGCACGAGCTCGACGCCGCCGACGCCGCGGCCCGCGCCAACGCCGAGGCGATCGAGGAGCTGCTGCGCGCCCTGCGCAAGCAGTCGGCGGAGCTCGAGGAGGCCGTCGAGATGCAGCGGAGGAAGCTGGAGGAGCTCCGCGAGACCATCCGGGAACTGATCCGCCGCATGCCCGACGACAAGCTCCCGCCGCAGGCGCAGGACGGCGAGGACGACGAGGACCTGATCCCGCCCGAACGCCGGCGCCCGCGCCCCCAGCAGGGCGGACGCACGGACCAGCGCGAGGGCGAGGAGCGCCGCATGGACGAGCAGGAGGCCCGCGGCACGCTCGAAGGCCTGCGCAACGAGTTCGGCCGCAAGATGCCCTCCGGCAAGCGTCCGGGCGACCAGCCCGGCGGCGCCGGCCGGCCCGAGGAGCGCAAGGGGCGCGACTACTGAGCCGTGCGCACGCTGCTGACGATGATCGCCTGCGCGCTGGCGCCCGTCCTGGGCGCGCAGCAGGACGTCGTCAGCTGGGAGGTCAGCCCGCCGGTCTGCGGCCCGGGCCAGCCGTTCCGCGTGCAGGTGCGCATCGAGTCGAGCACGCCGCTGGGGCCGGCCGAACGCATCGGCCGCGACCTCCGGGCGCCCGTGGGCATGGCGCTGCGCTTCTCGGGCCAGATCTTCCGCGCCGGCTCCAACGAGGCCCTGCTCAACTTCTCGGGCGTGGCGCCGGAGAAGGTGGGCGACCACGTGATCCCCGACTTCCCCGCCCGCTTCACGGGCAAGGCCTTCACGGTGACGGGCGTGACGGTCCGTGTGCGCGAGGGCACGGGCTTCCGCAAGGAGGGCGTCGCGCGCGCCGAGCTGGAGCTGCCCGACCGCCCGCTCTACGTGGGCGAGCGCGTCCGCGGCGCGGTGCTGCTGCGCGGCAGCGAGACCGAACCGGTGACCGGGGCGTTCGGCCTGGAGACTTCGACGGAGGGCTTCACCTTCGGCGTGACCGAGGACGACGGGGACCTGCCCGACGGGCTCGGCCGGGTCATCCGCTTCGAGCTGACGCCGATCCGCCCCGGACAGGCCGACTTCACGGTCGGGGGCATCATGCTCGTGCAGCCGGGCGGCTTCGGCGCCTTCAGCGCGGCGGGCCGCGACCGACCCTTCTCCTTCTCGCGCAAGATGCGCGTCGAGCGGGTCCCGCAGGAAGGCCGCCCGCCCGAATGGGGCGGCGCCATCGGCAAGCTCACGGCCGAGGCGGTGCAGATCTCCAACCTGACGCCCGAGGTGGGCGAACCCATCCAGTTCCGCGCGGTGCTCTCCGGCGACGGCAACCTGGACCGCATCATCCCGCCCGAACTGCGCGGGGGTGAGCAATGGGACGTGCTGCCTGCGCCCGAGCGCCGGCGCCGCGCCGACACGCAGCGGGCCTTCACCTGGCGCCTGGTCCCGCGGATGCCCGGCAAGCTGATGACCCCGGCCCTGCGCATCTGCGTCTTCGACCCGGAGACGCGCAAATTCGGCGACGTCGTCTTCTCGCCGCAGGAGGTCGTCGTCAGCGGCGAGGCCCCCGCGAAGGTGGAGATCGCGCCGGCGGCCCGCCTGGCCGACGCCTCGGCGCCCGGCGCGGTCGCCGGCCTGCTCGCCCCCGCCGCCGGCCCCAGCGGCGTGCTCGACTCGATGCGCACCTGCACGCGGAACGGC
>JBJTIX010000299.1:0-5069 GCA_046095205.1 Opitutia bacterium | reverse complement strand
GGTCTGGAGGTCGCCCTCGAGGGACGCGATGGCGTCCTTGAGCGCCCAGGTCTGGGCGTTCACGGCCTCGTTCAGGAGGGCCATCAGGAGGCGGCCCGCATGGCGGCCTCGGGCTTCGCCGACCTCGGCCGGCCGGACGAGGTCCTCAGTTCCGCGAACGCCATACTCCGCGCCTTCCACCAGCGACACATCCAGGGGCGCCAGCGCACCCTGGCCGCCAGGATCGCCGCCCTCGGTCCCGATGACGAGGAAGGCCTCCGCGCACTCCAGACCGAGAAGATCGCCCTCCGCAAGGAAGGCGCCGCTCCGCCCACGCTCACCCTCCCCGCCTGACTTTCACCATGCCCTCGAAGCCCAAGAAGAAAACCGCCGCCAAGCCCGCCAAGGCGGCGAAGAAGCCGGAGCCGGCGCCCAAGCCCTCGGCCAAGCCCGTCGTCAAGGCCGCGCCCGCCGCGAGCAAGATCATCCCCATCCGGCCCGCGGCCAAGAACGTGATCCAGGTCAAGCCGGCGGCCGTCATCGCCAAGTCGGCCGCGCCCGTCATCCGGCCCGCCGTGGTCAAGGGCAAGTCCTCCGGAGAGAAGCCGACCAACCAGCCCGTCATCGACGGCAGCATGAACGCCAAGGTCCAGCTGCTCGTCAGCATGTCCAAGAAGAACGGCTTCGTCACCGTCCAGAACATCAACGAGGTCATCCCCGACAGCGTCACCGACCCCGAGCTGATCGAGAACGTCATGAACATCCTCGACAACCTCGAGATCAAGCTGCTCGACGAGGACGAGGTCGAGACCTACCAGCGCAAGCTCGAGGACTCCGAGGAGGAGGCCTCCCGCACCGTGCCGGCCGACGCGCCGTACGACCCCTTCAACGTCTACCTCAAGCAGATGGGCCACAAGCCACTCCTGACCCGCGAGCAGGAGGTGGAGATCTCGAAGCGCATCGAGGACGCCGAGCTGCGCGCCCAGGACCACCTGTTCTCGTGCTGGCTCACCCTGCCCTACCAGCTCGACCTCGCCCTCAAGGTGCTCCGCAAGGAGGAGCGCTTCGACAAGGTCGTCATCGACAAGAAGGTCGAGTCGCGCGACGCCTACTACCGCATGCTCCCCAAGGCCACCGACGAGTGCGCCAAGCTCCGCGACCGGCTCGACCGCTCCTGGAAGAAGTACGCCGACGAGAAGGACGAGGCCAAGCGCGAGAAGCTCCGCCAGAACTACGTCAAGCTGGAGCGGACCGCCAAGGAGGGCTGCAAGGACATCCTCCGCAAGTTCTGCTTCAAGATGAAGCTCTTCGAGGAGTGGCTCGAGCAGCCCGACGTGAAGGGCGACATCGAGGACGCCCGCCGCTGGGTCGAACCCCAGCAGATCATGCGCGGACCCGTGCGCGCCAAGCGCAGCCGCGAGCAGGAGGTCAACGCCGCCCGCGCCCGCGAGATCGAGGAGCAGCGCCGCCTGTGTCCGGAGGACCTCCTCTCGCTTTCCCGCAACGTGCGCAAGCACCTCGACGAGGCCCAGAAGGCCAAGACCGAGATGGTGGAGCACAACCTCCGCCTCGTCATCTCCATCGCCAAGAAGTACCAGAACCGCGGCCTGCTCTTCACCGACCTCATCCAGGAGGGCAACATGGGCCTCGTGAAGGCCGTCGAGAAGTTCGAATACCGCCGCGGCTACAAGTTCTCGACCTACGCCACCTGGTGGATTCGCCAGGCCATCACCCGCTCCATCGCCGACCAGGCCCGCACCATCCGCATCCCGGTCCACATGATCGAGACGCTCAACAAGGTGATGCAGGTCCAGAAGCAGCTCACCCAGGAGCTCGGCCACGAACCGACCGCCGAGGAGGTCGCCGACGAGATGAACATGCAGCTCGAGCGCGTGCAGCAGATCATGAAGATGGCGCAGCAGCCCATCTCGCTCCAGTCGCCCGTGGGCGACGGCGAGGACACCTCCCTCGGTGACTTCATCGAGGACAAGTCGGCCGAGAACCCCTCCGACACGGCCTCGACGCGCCTGCTCCGCGAGAAGATCGACTTCGTCCTGCGCTCGCTCGCCGAACGCGAGAAGGAGGTCCTGATCCTGCGCTTCGGACTGCTCGACGGCGTGCAGCGCACGCTCGAGGAGGTCGGCCGCCACTTCAAGGTCACCCGCGAACGCATCCGTCAGATCGAGGCCAAGGCGCTCCGCAAGATGCGCCACCCGACCCGCATGCGGCAGCTGCAGGGCATGTTCGAGGGCGAACTGGACACCTCCGGCCCGGGCTTCGACCATTTCGTGTCCGAAGAGGACCGCGGCGACCAGTCGCCGGGCATCCTCACCGGCGGCCAGCAGCCCGGCGGCAACCTCGCGGCCTTCATCAACAAGCCGCCGCAGGAGCCCGGCCCGCGCCCGTGAGGGCGGGGGCGCTGCACTACGCGGCGCTCCTGTGCGGCTGCGCCGCGCGCCGGCCCGCGCCGGCGCCCGAAGGGGAGGCCACGCCCTTCTCCCGCCCGCCCGGTTCGCCCGCCAGCACCCGCGTGGGCTTCGTCGAACCGGTGCGCGAAGGCTCGGCGCAATGCACGATCGGGCTCGCGCCCGGCACGACGCTCAAGGACGGCGAGATCCTCGTCAGCCGCGACCGCTCCCTGCGTCCGTCGGCCCTGGTGCGGGTCGAGGCGACGCTCGGAAGGTCCGCGGTGGCCCGCATCCTCCGCGGCCGGCCCGGGCCGAAGGACGAGGCCGTGCGCCCGGGCACGGAGCTGCTGCAGCTCGCCCAGGCGCTGCCCGCCGCTCCCGGCCCTTGACCACCGGACGGGCCGCACCCACGTTCGCACCATGCTTCAGGCCGGAATCGTCGGGCTGCCCAACGTCGGCAAGTCCACCCTCTTCAACGCGCTGACCCGCTCCCGCAAGGCGGAGGCGGCCAATTACCCGTTCTGCACCATCGAGCCGAACGTGGGCGTGGTCGAAGTCCCCGACGGACGCCTGCGCGAGCTGCAGCGCATCGCCAACACCAAGGTGGTGATCCCCGCCGCCATCGAGTTCGTCGACATCGCCGGACTCGTCGCGGGCGCCTCCAAGGGCGAGGGCCTCGGCAACAAGTTCCTCGCCAACATCCGCGAGGTGGACGCGGTGGTGCACGTGGTGCGCTGCTTCGACAACGACGACATCGTGCACAACATGGGCAAGGTCGACCCGGTGCGCGACATCGGGGTGATCGAGACGGAGCTCATCCTCGCCGACATCCAGTCGGCCGAGCAGCAGCTTGACCGCAACCAGAAGAAGCTGAAGTCGCAGGACAAGGAGGCCGTCGCCAACGTGGACCTGCTCACGCGGCTGATCGCCCACCTCAACGAGGGCAAGCCCGCCTCGTCCCTCGCGGTGAAGGACGACGAGCGCCCGCGGCTCAGGACCTTCGGCCTGCTTTCGGGCAAGTCGGTGCTCTACGCCTGCAACGTCGCCGAGTCCGACCTCGCCGACCCCTCGGCCAACCGGCACGTGGCCGCCGTCCGCGCGCACGTCGCCAATCTGCACGGAGCCGAGACGGTCGTGATCTGCGCGCAGGTCGAGGCCGAGCTCTGCGACCTTCCGCCCGAGGAGGCGGCCGAATACCTGACCTCGCTCGGGGTCAAGGACTCGGGGGTCTCGGATCTGATCCGCGGCGCCTACCACCTGCTGGGTCTGGCCACTTATTTCACCGCCGGCGAGAAGGAGGTCCGGGCCTGGACGTTCCGCCAAGGCATGACCGCCCCCCAGTGCGCCGGCGTCATCCACACGGACTTCGAGAAGGGGTTCATCAAGGCGGAGGTGGTGTCCTACGAGGACCTGCTGCGGCTGGGGTCGGTCGCCGGCGCCCGTGACGCGGGCAAATACCGCCTGGAGGGCAAGGACTACCTGTTCAAGGACGGGGACGTGGCCCTGTTCCGCTTCGCGAACTGAGGCCGAAGCCAGCCCTTCGCCTTGCCATCGCAGGGGTCTCCGTAACCATTGGTCTCGGTGCCTGTCCTACCTGTCATGAGATCGATGACCCCCCTCCTCGCCCTCTTCGCCGCCTGCCTCGGCGCGGCAGACAGGCCTAACATCGTCCTGGTGGTGGGCGAGGACATGGGACCCGACATGGGCGCCTACGGCTGCAAGGACGCCATCACGCCCAACATGGACCGTCTCGCCCGCGAGGGGGCGCTCTTCACCAGGGCCTTCACGCACGCCGGGGTCTGCGCCCCCAGCCGCAGCGGCATGGTCACGGGGCAGTATCCGCTCAAGTACGGCGCCCAGAACATGCGCTCGGTGGTCATCGACCCGCCCAAGCCCTTCACCGAGCGCCTCCGTGCCTCCGGCTACCACGTGATGTGGCCGGGCAAGACGGACTTCCAGGGAGTCTCCGAGAAGGATCTGGCCGACGACCGCAAGGCATGGGTCCAGCCCTCCCGCAATCCCGCCGGTCCGCTGACGTCCAAGCCGAAGGAGCCTTTCTTCGCCTACTTCAACGACACGGTGAGCCACGAGAGCCAGGTGCGCGCCTCCGACGCCGAGCACGCGAAGAACACCGCGGCGCTCAAGCCCTCCGACCGCCGCGACCCCGCCAAGGTCGAACTGCCGCCCTTCTACCCCGACACGCCCGCCGTTCGCCGCGAGGTGGCCCACTACCACGAGCTGGTGACGTCGGTCGACTACTCGCTCGGCCGGGTGCTCGACTGGCTCAAGGCCCACGATCTGGAGAAGAACACGGTGGTGATCCTGACCGGCGACCACGGCCGCGGGATGCCGCGCTTCAAGCGCTCGCCCAAGGACACCGGCACGCGCGTCCCGCTCATCGTGCGCTGGCCCGGCGTCATCCCCGCAGGTTCGGTCCGCGAGGACTTCGCCAGCTGGATCGATTTCGCGCCGACCGCCCTGACCTTGGCGGGCGCCCCGGTGCCGAAGGAATACGACGGGCATTGCTTCCTGCCGACCGCGGCCAACCCGCCGAAGTACGTCTACGCGTTCCGCGATTACATGGACGAGAGCTTCGACCGCGTCCGCTCCGTCCGCGACGCGCGCTACCGCTACGTCCGCAACCAGGCGCCGGGTGTCGACGAGGCCGGGCAGGTCGCCTAT
>JBJTIX010000298.1:0-3522 GCA_046095205.1 Opitutia bacterium | reverse complement strand
GCGAGGGGGTCCATCGTCACATTGTATCCGCGGTTGCCCTCGCCGTCATTACAAGGTTGTATCACAAAAGGTCAGTTTTTTCGTCACCATGCCCGCCCGCCGCCGCACCCCCCGGGTCGCCCTGCTCATCGAGACCAGCCGCACCTACGCCCGCGAGATCCTGGCGGGCGTGCGACGCTTCGTCGCGGAGCGGGGCCCGTGGTCGTCCTACCTCGAGCTGCGCGCCGCCGACTCGTCCGCCCCGGGCTGGCTGCGGAACTGGGACGGGGACGGCCTGCTCGTGCGCACGTTCTCCAAAGAGACGGCGGGCCTCGTGTCGGCGACCGGACTGCCGGCGGTCGAGCTGCGCTCGCCGGTGCTCTCCCCGGGGCTGCCCTTCGTGGGCCACGACAACGCCCGCCTCGGACGCATGGTCGCCGAACACTTCCTCGAGCGCGGCTACCGCAACTTCGCCGTGCACAGCCTGCACACGGAGCCGTTCTTCACGGAGCGCGTGCGCAACTACGTCGCCGCCCTCGCGGAGCTCGGGCACGCCTGCGCGGAGCTCCCGGCCGCCTCGTCGGAGCGGGCCGAGGACTGGGAGCGGGCCCAGCGCACGCTCGTCCGCTGGCTTTCGGGCCTGCCCAAGCCGGTGGCCGTCTTCGCCGCCAACGACCAGCTGGGCGTGCGCCTGCTCGAGGCGTGCCGCCGGGGCGGCCTGGCCTCGCCGGAGGAGGTGGCGGTGGTCGGGGCCGAGAACGAGGAGACGCTCTGCGGCTTCGCGACCCCCACCCTCTCCAGCGTGCGCTTCGACGGACATGCGGTGGGCTACGCCGCGGCGGAACTGCTGGACCGTCTCATGCGCGGACGGCGCGTGCCGTCCGGCGCGACCCTCATCCCGCCCAAGGGCAGCGTGGTGCGGGGGTCCTCGGGCGGCGTCGCGCAGTCCGACCGCCTGGTGTCGCAGGCCCTGCGCGTGATCCGCGAGGAGTCCCTCGCCGGGCTCGACGTCAACGCCCTCTGCCGACGGCTCAACGCGTCACGCAGCACGCTCGACCGGCGGATGAAGGCGGCGCTGCGCCGTTCGCCCAAGGAGGAGATCCACCGCGTACGTTTCGAGGAGGTGGAGCGGCTGCTGCGCGAGACGCGGCTGACGGTCGCCGCCGTGGCGGAGCAGACCGGCTTCCGCCACTCCCACTACCTGCAGGCGGTGTTCAAGGTCCGCTACGGGATGACGCCGGGGCGTTTCCGCAAGCTGCGCGCCGCCCCCTCGGGGGCGCTGTGAACAACTCCCGGCGGAACGCTGGGGACGCTTGCCACGGAGGGACTTTGGGGCACGTTAATGCCTCCCATGCTCAACGACGACGAAGACGAGGACGAGAAGACCCCGGAGGCCGCCAAGGAGGCGACCCCGAGCGCGGCGCTGATCCAGAAGAAGTTCCTGGAGCAGCGTAAGATCTTCCTCTGGGGAGGCGTCGACGACGCGACCGCCAAGGACATCGTCGAGAAGCTCCTGTACCTCGAGTCGGCGGAGCCGGGCAAGGAGATCACCTTCTACATCAACACCCCGGGCGGCTCCATCACCGCCGGCATGGCCGTCTACGACACGATCCGGCTCATCAGCTCGCCGGTGAAGGTCGTCGTCACGGGCATGGCCGCCTCGATGGGGTCCATCCTCCTGCAGGCGCCCAAGCAGAAGGGCGGACGGCTGCTCTTCCCGCACGCCCGCGTGATGATCCACCAGCCGCTCATCATGGGCCGCATCCAGGCCCCGGCGGTCGACATCCACATCCAGGCGCAGGAGATGGAGCGGCTCCGCACGGAGCTGAACGAGATCCTCGCCAAGGCGTCGGGCCAGAAGCTCGACAAGGTCGTCAAGGACACCGACCGCGACTTCTACATGACCGCCGACGAGGCCATCGAATACGGCCTCGCCGACGCGATCGTGAAGAAGCTCTGAACCCCCGACCGATGGGCGTCGGCGACCGGACCTACATGCACGGGCCCCGCCCGTCGGAGGAGCCGATGCCGCTCGCCCAGTGGACGGTCGGGCTGCTCGTGGGCTCCTTCATCGTGGGGCTGATCGGCAATTCGGCCCGCACCGACCTCCTCGGCTGGGCCGAGATCCGGGAAGCAGGCCCGCAGGTCTGGCAGTGGCTGACCTACGCCCTGGTGCACGACGGCTTCTGGCACCTGCTCGGCAACTGCCTGCTGCTCTGGTGGACGGGGGCGATCGTCGAACGTGAGCACGGCACGCGCGCCTACCTCGGCGTGATGGCGGCCGGCACCCTCGCCGGCGCGGCCGCCTGGTGGCTCACCGGCCTCGGCGGCGGCGGCGGATCCATCCTGGTCGGCGCCTCGGCCGCCGTCCACGCGGTCGCCCTCGTCGCGCTGCTCGACCGGCTCGAGGACCGCATGACGGTGCTGCTCTTCTTCTTCCTGCCGGTGAACGTGAAGGTCCGCTGGGTCGTGGTCCTCACGGCGGCGTTCGCCGTCGTGGGCTTCGCGTTCTCCGAACTTCCGGGAAGGCATGACTGGCAGGCCTGGCGCGCCGCCTGGAGCTCCAGCGTGGCGCATTCGGCCCACCTGGGAGGGCTGCTTGTCGGGGTACTCGCCTGGAAGCGGCTTTCACAGACGGCCGGGGCCGGCCACGGCGCTCAGGAAGAGACGCGCGCCATGGCCAGGGCCTACTCCGAAAACCCCGAATTCGCCCGCGCGGGCGAGGAGGAAGCCTCGTCACCCGAAGGACTTAGCCGAGCCGGCGCCCGCGCCGAACTGGACGCCCTCCTGGACAAGATCTCCGCCTCGGGCTTCGGCTCGCTCACTCCCGCCGAGAAACGTAGGCTGGAAGAACTCAGCGCGAGGCTGCGCTGACACCCCCTACCATGCGCCCCATCCTGTCGCTACTGCTCGCCGTCGTCCTGGGCTCGGCGGCCGAGAAGCCCGCCTTCACGACCACCGACGCGCGCCAGAAGGAGACCCGCGCCACCGCCCTCCGCCTCGAGCGGCTCCACATCAGCCGCCGGCCCATGTCCTCGGTGGACATGCGCCAGGTGCTGCTCTCCTACTGCGAGAACCTCGACCGGATGAAGATGTACTTCACCCAGGCGGAGGTGGACGAGTTCGTGGAGCGCTACTCCAAGTCGCTGGACCTCTACCTCGAGCGCGGCAACCTCACGCCCGCCTTCGAGATCTACACCGCCTTCAGCCGCAAGGTCGACGAACGCGCCGCGCTGGTGAAGGACGCGCTCGCCAAGCCGGTCGACCTCTCCCGCGAGGGCACCTTCCGCGCCGACCGCCGCAAGGTCGGCTGGCCCAAGACCGACATGGAGGCCGACGACCTCTGGGCCCGGCGCCTGCAGCTCGACCTGCTGGGCGAGGTGCTCGGCGAGGACAAGTCGGGCGCCAAGGCCGGCAAGGAGACCGCGGCCAAGCCCGAGATCACCGCCGCGCGGATGGCCGAGGCGGTCGAGAAGGTCGGCAAGCGCTACGACAAGACGCATTCCTACCTGCGCATGGAGCAGCACGAGGTGGAGGAGGTCT
>JBJTIX010000297.1:0-4258 GCA_046095205.1 Opitutia bacterium | reverse complement strand
TCGGGCTTCCGCTGATGCCGGCGGCCGAGTCCGGCCCGGCCAAGGTCCATGCGGGGCGCGGGGGTAGGGGGGCTTGGAGTCGGACTTGCCGGCGGCCCAGCCGTAAAGCTGGACGTAGCGTCCGCGGGCCTTGTCGAGCTTCTCCTCGGCCTGGGTGACCTTGGCGATGCTCTCCTCCATCTGCTCCTTGGTGAACATGGCGGCGCTCTTCTGCTTCTCGGCGACGAGCTCCTGCTTGGTTGTGTCGAGTTCGGCGGCGACGGAGTCGCGCTTGCTGTTGGCCTCGGTGAGCTGGGTGGTCAGCTCGTCCCGCTTGCGGGTCAGTTCGGCGCGCTCACCATCGAGGGTGGCGACGTTGGCGGTGAGGCCCTCGATCTTGGTGGTCTTGTCGGCCACTTCGGCGCGGAGGTCCTTCACGTTGCCCTCGAGTTCGGCGATCTTCTTGGTCTTGGCGTCGAGCAGCGGCTTCACGGCCGTGCCGATCGCGGCCATGCGCTGGTCGAAGGGAAGGGGGGCCTTGATCTCCTGGTCGTTCACGGCCCAGACGGTGTTGGTCATCGCGTGGCCGATCTTGCCCTTGAGCAGGAAGGCGAAGGTGCCGGCGGCGACGGCGGCGAGGAGGCCGAAGATCCGGATGAAGAGGTTGAGCTTCTTGTTCATGGGGCGGGGCTGGGGTCAGGAGTGTTGGAAAAGGGTCTTCGCAGGATCCCCGTCGGGACGTGCGGATACGCGGCCTGGGTTGGCGGCGACGTGGAGAAGGATTTTGTAGACCAGCTCCTCCGACCCTTCAAGTCCGTTTTCCCCGCATATCTGGGCGCAGTTAAGCCATTCGCCGGGCCTCGCCCGCAGCACGGCCAGGGCCCGGGTGCGCAGGTCCAGGGCGGCGGAGGCGGCCTTCTTGCCGGCCTCCACTCCGGGCTGGTGGTAGGCGTTGATCCCGACGAGCGAGGCGTAGAGCCCCACCGCCCGTTCGAAGAGCGCGATGAGCATGCCGACCGAGCGGGCGTCGACGCGGTCCACGGTCACGGTCAGGCTGGCACGGCCGCCTTCCGAGAGCGCCTCGCGCGTGCCGAGCAGGAAGGCCTGCAGGTAGTCGCCGGAGGTCACGCCGGGCTCGACCTCCGGGGAGGCCCCGGCGCGGTCCTGCAGCACCTCGACGAACACCGCGAAGAAGTTGTCCACGCCGTCGCGCAGCTGCTGCACGTAGGCGTGCTGGTCGGTCGAGCCCTTGTTGCCGTAGACGGTCAGGCCCTGGTTCACCTTCGCGCCCTTCAGGTCGAGCTGCTTGCCGAGCGACTCCATGACGAGCTGCTGCAGGTAGCGGGAGAGGAGCAGCAGGCGGTCCTTGTAGGGAAGGACGACCATGGCCTTCGAGCCGCGGCCGTCGGAGAGGTGGTGCCACGCGAGCGCGAGGCGGGCGGCGGGGTTGCGCGCGGCGTCGGGCACGCGCGTGAGCTCGTCCATGCGCGCCGCTCCGGCGAGCAGCCCGCGGATGTCGAGGCCCTGCAGGGCGGCGGGCAGGAGCCCGACCGGGCCCAGCTCGCTCGTGCGGCCCCCGACCCAGTCCCACATGGGGAAGCGTGCGAGCCACGACTCCTTCACGGCGACGCCGTCCAGCTGGCTGCCCTCGCCCGTGACGGCCACCGCGTGACGCGCGAAGCTCAGCCCGGCCGCGCTCCAGCGTCCGGCGGCCTCGATCTGTCCGTTGCGGGGCTCGGGCGTGCTGCCCGACTTCGAGGTCACGACCGCGAGCGTCGTGCCGAGCCGTCCCTCCAGCGCGGCGAACACGCGGTCGAAGCCGTCCGGATCGGTGTTGTCGATGAAGTGCACCCGGAGGCGGTCCTTGCGGCCGCCCAGGGCGTCCGCCACGAACTGCGGGCCGAGCGCGGAGCCGCCGATGCCGATGCAGAGCAGGTCGGTGAAGGCGCCCTTCTCGCCGCGCACCCGCCCCCCGTGGACGTCGCCCGCGAACCGCTCCACTGCCGACACCGCGGCGCGGATGGCCTCGCCGGTGCGGGCGTCGGGCGCGAGCTCCGGAGTCCGGAGCCAGTCGTGTCCCACCATCCGCCGTTCGTCGGGGTTGGCGACCGCGCCCTTCTCGAGCGCGGCCATCTCCTCGAAGGCGCGCTTCACGGCGGGCGCCATGCGGGCGGCGAAGCCCTGGGGTTCCGGGGCCCGGCTGAGGTCGAGCGAGAAGCCGTCGCCGGGGAAGTTCAGAAGTCCGGCGCGGAAACGTTCAAAGGAGGAGGCCACGCCCCTCATTTCGGCTCCGCCTCCCCGCTTGGCAACAACGGACAGCCCCGGTCGCCTCAGTCGCCGTCGGTGATCGCGCCCTTGGAGGCGGACGACACCAGCCGGGCGTATTTGGCGAGCGTGCCGCGCCGCTCCTTGCAGGGCGAGGGCTTCCATCCCGCGAGGCGCCGGGCGATCTCCTCCGCCGGCACGCCCAGGTTGATCTCGTTCCTCACCGCGTCGATGGTGATGGGGTCGCCGTCCCTGATCACGGCGATGGGGCCGCCCGTGGCGGCCTCGGGGGTGATGTGTCCCACCACGAAGCCGTGGCTGCCGCCGGAGAAACGTCCGTCGGTGATGAGGGCGACGGTCTTGCCGAGGCCCTTGCCCATGATGGCGCTGGTGGGCCCCAGCATCTCGCGCATGCCCGGACCGCCCTTCGGTCCCTCGTTGCGGATGACGATGACGTGCCCGTCGGTCACCTTGCCGTCGAGGATGCCGCGCAGCGCGTTCTCCTCGGACTCGAACACGATGGCCTTGCCGGTGAAGCTGCTGCCCTCCTTGCCCGTGATTTTCGCGACGGCGCCCTCGGGCGCGAGGTTGCCGCGCAGGATGCGCAGGTGGCTGTCCGCCTTCACCGGGTTCGAGAAGGGGCGCACGACGTCCTGGTCCGGCGCGTACGGCTTCACGCCGGCGAGGTTCTCGGCGACGGTCCGGCCCGTGACGGTCAGGCAGTCCCCGTGGAGCAGGCCCTTGTCGAGGAGCATCTTGAGCAGCGGCTGCAGTCCGCCGATGCGGACGAAGTGGGCCATGTTGTACTTGCCGCTCGGCTTGAGGTCGGCGAGCACCGGCACGCGTCGGCCGATGCGCTCGAAGTCCTCGAGGTTCAGCTCGATGCCGGCGGAGTGGGCCATGGCGATGAGGTGCATCACCGCGTTGGTCGATCCGCCCAGCGCGATGACGACGGTGATGGAGTTCTCGAAGGCCTTCTTGCTGAGGATGTCGGAGGGGCGGATGCCCTTCCTGAGCAGCTCCACCGCGGCGCGGCCGGCGCGCTCGCAGTCGGCGAGCTTGTCCTTGGAGTTGGCGAGCTGCGCCGAGCTGTCGGGCAGGCTGAGGCCCAGCGCCTCGATGGCGCTCGCCATCGTGTTGGCCGTGTACATGCCGCCGCAGGAGCCTTCGCCGGGGATGGAGCAGGATTCGATCTCCTTGAGCTCGGCGTCCCCGATCTGCTTGCCGGCGTGCTTTCCGACCGCCTCGAAGACCGTGACGATGTCGGCCGGCTGTCCGCGGTGGAGTCCCGGCAGGATCGTGCCGCCGTAGACGAAGACCGAGGGCCGGTTGAGACGGGCCATGGCCATCACGCACGCGGGCATGTTCTTGTCGCAGCCGCCGATGGTCACCAGGCCGTCGAAGCCCTCGGCGCCGGCGACGGCCTCGATGGAGTCGGCGATGATCTCGCGGGAGACGAGGGAGGAGCGCATGCCGGGGGTGCCCATCGAGATCCCGTCCGACACCGTGATGGTGCCGAAGATCACGGCCTTGCCGCCGGAGGCGTCGGCCCCGCGGGCGGCCTCGTCGGCCAGGCGATCGATGTGCATGTTGCAGGGCGTGACCATCGACCAGGTGGAGGCTATCCCCACCACCGGCTTGGCGAAGTCGGCGTCGCTGAAGCCGACCGCCCTCAGCATGGCCCGGCTCGGGGCCCGGTCGGGTCCGTCGACGACTATGGCGGAGTGCTGGCGGCAGGAGGTGGGGTTGCTCATCGTTATGGGAAAGTCTGCGGTTGTCAGTGGGTCGCGCCCGCCTATCTAAATGGACGGGGGAGGGCGGACTTTGAGCCGCCTGACACCAGCCTACAACCCGATTTAAAAGTCCGTCGTCCCGTGGAATTCAATCTCAAGAAGATCATCAAGGCGCTGCTGCTCTCGACGTCCGAGCCGGTGTCCATCAAGGACATCCAGAAGGTCGTCCAGCGCTACCATGCCCAGGCCGCCGCTGCGGCCGCGCCCGCCGACGGCTCCCC
>JBJTIX010000296.1:0-3465 GCA_046095205.1 Opitutia bacterium | reverse complement strand
CTTGAAGTCGGACAGGCTGACGGTCTTGCCGTCGAGGGTCTTGCCGGTGAAGGCAGGGGCGGGCTGGCCGACTTCGGGCGCGGCGTAGGACGCGACGGCCACGAGGGCGGCGAGGAGGGTGGTGAGGATACGCATGTGTGTTGGGGTGAGGGTCTCTGTTGATGTTGCTGGATTCGGAGATTTCAACCCCGGGAAGCGCGTCGGGTTCCATCACCCCTTTAAAAATGGGCAAAAAACAGGGATTTTGACTCATGGGTTGCAAAAATGGCACCTGCTGGCGAATTGTCGGGGGTCGTTTCCGTCGATGGCTGACGCCCGTTCCATAGCCCTGGTCTGCGCCAATGAGGCCTCCCTCTGGGCGGAGCTGCGCGCCCGCGCGGAGAAGATCGCCGCCGCCGAGCCCGCGCTCGCCCCGATCCTCCGCAGGTTCGTCCTCGACCGCGCCTCGCTCGGCGAGGCGATCGTGGAACGTCTGACCGACCGGCTCTCACCCTCGGCCGAGACGGCCGCACTCGTCCGCCTGGCGCTGACGGAGGCCGTCGCCGCCGATCCGGAGACGCTCGCCCGCATGCGCGCCGACATCCGCGCCACGCTCGAACGCGACCCGGCCACGGAGCACGCGCTCGCCCCGTTCCTCTGGTACAAGGGCTTCCACGCCATCTCGGTCCACCGCCTCGCCCACGCGCTCTGGGGCGCCGGCCGGCGCGAGCTGGCCTTCCACCTCCAGTCGCTCGCCTCCGAGCGGCTCGCGGTCGACATCCACCCGGCCGCCAAGTTCGGGGTGGGCATCCTGCTCGATCACGCCACGGGCTTCGTCGCCGGCGAGACGGTCGTGGTCGCGGACAATGTCTCATTCCTGCACGAGGTCACGCTCGGCGGCACGGGCAAGGAGCGCGGCGACCGTCACCCGAAGATCCGCTCGGGGGTGCTCGTCGGCGCGGGCGCCAAGATCCTCGGCAACATCACGGTCGGGGAGGGCGCCAAGATCGGCGCCGGCTCGGTCGTGCTGCGCAACGTCGATCCGCACACCAGCGTGGCGGGCGTGCCCGCGACGGTGGTCGGCCGCGCCTCGGTCGACGCCCCGGCGCTCGACATGGACCATTCGCTCTGAGCGATGCCCCACTCGCGCCAGCCGCAGGAACGTCCGGGGGACGCCCGCGTGCTGGACTGCCTCTACCGCGTCGGCGCGGCGGTGAACTCCACCGAGGACCCGCGCGAGGCCCTCGACTTCATCCTGGCCGAGGTCGTCACGACGCTCGGGGCCTCGAGCGCCTCGATCGCCCTCGTCGAACCCGCGACGGGCGCGCTGCGCATCGAGGTCTCCAACGGGCTCGACGCGGAATCCGCCCGGCAGGTCATCGCCCAGGGCGAGGGCATCACGGGCTGGGTCGCGCTCAACGCGCGCCCGCAGCGGGTGCCGGACGTCTCCAAGGACCCGCGCTATGTCGAGATCCGCAAGGGCATCCGCTCGGAACTGGCGGTGCCGATGGAGCTCATGGGCACGGTCATCGGGGTGGTGAACTGCGATTCGGACCGGCTCGACGCCTTCACGGAGCAGGACATGTCCTTCCTCGCGCTGCTCACGAACGAGGCCTCGAAGGCGGTCGGCCGCATCTGGCTGCTGCGCCAGCTCCGCTCGAAGGCCGCCCAGCTCGAGTCGCTGCTGCAGTCCGCCCAGGGGCTCGCGCGTGAACGCGACGAGCCCGGCATCCGCACCGACCTCGCCCGCTCGGCCCGCGCGCTGCTCTCGGCCCGCGCGGGGGTGTATTACAACCTCGAAGGACAGGAGCTGGTGCTGGCCGGATTCGACGGCGACATCGGCGCGAGCGAGCTGCGCCCCCGGGTCGCGCTCAACGCCTCCTCGCTCGGCACGGTGGTGCGCCGGCTCCGCCCGGTCTCCATCCCGGTGCTCGGCAAGTCGGAGGAGATGATGTTCTCGCGGCTGGTCGACCCGGTGGCGTCCTCGTCCATGCTCGCGGTGCCGGTGCGGTTCGAGGACGAGCCGCTCGGGGTGCTGCTCACGGTCTCGCCGGGCGCGCACCGGTTCTCGGACGACGACCGGCACCTGGTCTCGGCGCTGGCGTCGTTCGGCGCCTCGGCGCTCCAGAACGCCCGGCTCTACTCGAAGGTGTTCACGGTCGAGGCCGGTCTGCGCCGCAGCGAACGTCTGACGGCGCTCGGGCTGCTCTCGGCGGAGGTCGCCCACGAGATCCGCAATCCGCTCACGGTGATGAAGCTGCTCTCCGACACGCTCGGTCAGGGCCTGCCCGCCGACGACCCGCGCCAGGAGGACCTCGGGGTGATGCGCGAAAAGGTCGCCCACATGGAAGGGGTCGTCTCCCGGGTGCTCGGGCTCAGCCGCTCCCAGGCCGGCGCGTTCGCCGAACTGGACCTTCGCGAGGCGGCGGAACACGCCTCGATGCTGCTGCGGCTCAAGCTGGAACAGGGCCGGGTGCGCGTCACGGTCGCGGGCGACGGGCTCGGCGCCAAGGTCGCCGGCAATTCCGGCCAGATCCAGCAGATCTACCTCAACCTGATGCTCAACGCGCTCCAGGCGATGCCCGACGGGGGCCGGCTCGACCTCAGGGTCACGCGCGAGGAGGGGCCCCAGGGTCCGGTGGTCTCGGTCCGCGTCGCCGACACGGGCGCCGGCATCCCCGCCGACATCATGCCCAAGATCTTCGAATCGTTCTTCACCTCGCGCGAGGACGGCACGGGGCTGGGCCTCGCCATCGTGAAGCGCATCCTGCGCGACCACCGCGGCGACATCTCGGTCGAGTCGACGGGCCCGTCAGGCACGACGTTCCGCTTCTGGATCCCGGCGGTCTAACGCCGCAGCAGGCGCTTGGCGAAGGCCCAGGCGAGGGGGAGCCGGGACACGGCCACGACGATCAGGATGACCATGTGCAGCTTGTCCGCGAGGGGCGTGCCGCCGATGAGGCGGCCGAGCCAGACGAGCGACCAGACCCAGAGGACGCCGCCGAGCGAGGTCCACAGGACGAACCGCCCGCGCTCCATGCTGCCCATGCCGGCCACGAAGGGCACGAAGGTCCGCATGACGGGCACGAAGCGCGCCAGGACGATCGCGGCCGCGCCGTAGCGGGCGAAATAGTCGTGCGCCTCGTCCAGGTGTCGTCGCTTGTACCACCAGGTGTCGGCACGCCCGGCCATGGTCTCGCCATATTTCCGCCCGAGCCAGTAGCCGGTCTGGTCGCCGGCCACGGCCGCCACGGTCAGGAGGAGGCTCACGGTCCAGGGATCGAAGAGCTCGGGTCGGCCGCCGTTCGCCACGGAGAGCACGCCGGCGGTCACGAGCAGCGAATCTCCCGGCAGGAAGAAGCCCGCGAGGAGGCCGGTCTCCGCGAAGATGATCGCGAACATCAGCGCCAGGCCTCCGGACTCGATGGTGCGCTTCAGGCCCTCGGCGCTGTGCAGCTGCGACCAGAAGTCGGCGAAGGCTTGCTC
>JBJTIX010000295.1:0-3384 GCA_046095205.1 Opitutia bacterium | reverse complement strand
CCGCCCAGTGGCGCGACACCCATTTCCACTTCAAGGGCGTCGTGACCGAGCCCGGCCGCGGCGAAGAAGTGGCCAGTGACTGGTATCAGCCCGTGACTCCCGACGGTCGTGCCGTCGGCGGGGGGGAGGACGGCGGCGTGGCCGGACTGCGCAAGGGCAACGCCCCGCGTCCGGAGGTTCAGAAGCTCATCGAGGCCGGCGTGGCGGTCATCGGCGTCAACCTGCACCTGCAGGGCGGCGAGCCCGTCAAGGAGACGCGCCTCGTGGCCGGTCCCCGCGAAGTGCCCGCCTACACCTTCGGCTACAACTCCTCGCTCTTCGCGCAGCGCGTGCACGACGTGCTTACCGTCGTCCGCATGCTGAAGACCGACCGGTCGCCCGACCATCCCGAGGTGAAGACCGTCGACCTCATGGGCATCGGCCGGGCGGGCGTGGTGGCCTCGGCCGCGCGCGCCGTGCTCGGCGACAGCGTCCGGCGCACCGCCGTGTACACCGCGGGCTTCCGCTTCTCGCAGCTGCTGAGCTACCGCGATCCGATGTTCCTGCCGGGCGGCTCCAAGTATCTCGACGTGCCGGGCCTCCTGGCGCTGTGCCCTCCGGACCGCCTGTGGATCGCCGGCGAGTCCTCCCTGCCCGAATTCGTCTCGGCCGACGCCGTCAGGTTCGACGGTCCTGCCGAGTCCCGTGCGTCCGCCGCGGTCGAATGGCTCCTCAAGTGACCGCCATGGACCGAAGGGCATTCATGACCGCCGCCGCGCTGGCGCCCCTGGCTTCGGCCTTCGCGGCCGGCCGATCGGGCAGGATACGCGTCGGCCAGGTCGGGACCTCCCATGCGCACGCCTCCGGCAAGATGGAGTCCGTCCGTTCGCTGTCCGATCTCTACGAAGTCGTGGGCGTCGCCGAGCCCGTGCCGGGAAGGCAGACCGCGGCCAAAGGCGCAAAGGCGTACGCCGGCCTCCCCTGGATGGATGAGGGCGAGCTGCTGGCCGACCAGTCGGTGGAGGCCGTGCTGGTCGAGACCACCCTGGCTGACTCCGCGCGCGCCGCGCTGGCCGCGATCACCGCCGGCAAGCACGTGCACCTCGACAAGCCCGGAGCCGAGAAGCACGCCGACTTCAGGAGGATGCGCCTCGAGGCGGAACGTCGCGGCCTGACCCTGCAGATGGGATACATGCTGAGGCACAACCCCGCCTTCGCGCTCCTCCTGCGCGCCCATCGCGAGGGCTGGCTCGGCGAGATCACCGAGATCGACGCCTCCATGGGGAAGCTGGCGGACGCCCGCGTCATGGCGCAGCTGGGCGCGCTTCCCGGACATGGCATGTTCGAGCTCGCCTGCCATCTCGTCGACGTCGTCGTCAAGCTCCTCGGCGAGCCCAAATCGGTCCATTATTTCGGCAGGAAGACCGGGCTGCTGTCGGCCGACTTCCCTGACAATCAGCTGGCCGTGCTCGAGTATCCCCGGGCGACCGTGACCCTGCGTTGCAACCATGGCGATCCCTTCGGCGGTCCCCATCGACGCTTCCGCGTGGCCGGGACGAGGGGCGCGATGAGCATCGACCCCCTGGAGTCGGGCCGGGGCGTGCTGCGCCTTTCCGACGACGTGCATTCCAAAGTCTGCGAGACCGTCGGTGACAAGGCCGTCATGAAGCAGATCACCGAGTTCCGCAGAGGCGAGAACCCTTTCGCCCTGAAGCTGCCCGCGGGTCGCTACGACGAAGAGTTCAGGCACCTGCATGCCGTGCTGCGGGCGGGCGCGCCCTTCGGCTGGGATGCCGCGCACGACATCGCCGTGCACGCCACCGCCCTGCGTTGCGCGGGCCTGGAGCCCTGATTCAGCCCAGCGAGGCGATCAGCTTCTCGAGATCCCGTCCGTACTTCACGTAGGACTCGAAGCGCTGTTCCGGCGTGGCCTTGGTCGCGCCTGCGCCCAGGTGGACGATGTTGGCCACGTGGGGCTCGATCGTGACCCCGGCCCTGTAGCCGCGGCGGACGAGGTCCGTGAGTATCTCGCGCACCTTGGCGTCGCCTTCGCCCGGGTAGGTGAACGCGTGGCTCTTGGAGCCGTCGGCCGTGCGGCGGCAGTCCTTCACGTGCACGTATTCGACGTACGGCTTCACCGCCTCGTAGAAGGCGAGCGTGTCCTGTCCGTAGGAGGCCGTGTTGCCCATGTCGAAGAGGTAGCGCACGTTCGGATGGCCGACACGCTCGATGAACTCGCGGGCCTTGGCGGGCGTGTGGCCGCCCCAGCCCTCGCAGTTCTCGTGCAGCAGCAGGATGTCCCCGTCCGCGGCCGCCTTGGCCATCTCCTTGTAGCGGCGGACGCCCTCATCGCGCCAGACCGCGTCGTCGGTCCCGGCCTGCATCCAGCTCATCGTGCGGACGAACCGCGTCTTCGCGCGCTGCATCCGGGGGATGAGCACCTTGAGGTCGGCGAGGTCCGTGGCGAAGTCGCCGCTGATCGGCCGGCTCCAGTTGCCGATGGCCGATCCGAAGCTGCTGACGCGGAGCCCGGCGGACTCGATGCGATCCATGGCCCGGGCGAAATCGTCGTCCGACGTCGCCGAGGACGACACCTGCTTCCCGTCGATGAGGCGCAGTTCGATGCAGGGCCAGCCCAGGGCCTTCTGGGCGGCGACCTGGCCGGCGATGTCATCGGCGGCCTCGTCGGCCAGTCCGGAAAGCGGGAAGGGGGTCATGCCGTCCAGATACCTGCGACCGGCCCCGGGACGCAAGGGCAACCCTTCCGCAAAGCAGAAGGGCGGACCTTGCGGCCCGCCCGTCTCTGAACGGAGTCGGGGGGACTCAGCGCTCTTCGCCGCGGGGCTGCGGGCGACGCTGGTCGCCGTCGCGGGGACCGACGCGGGGCTGGTCGCCGTCGCGGGGGCCGACGCGCGGCTGGTCGCCGTCACGCGGTCCAACGCGGGGTTCGCCCGGGCGGTCGCCATCGGGGCGGCGGTTATCGGGCTGCATGCGGCGGCGCATCTCTTCCTGGAACTTGCGCATCTTCTCGAGCAGCGGCTTCACGCCGGGGTCGGCGGCGATGGCGGCCTTCTCGACCGCTTCGCGTTCGGCGCGCATGGCCTTCTCCATTTCCTCGCGGAGTTCCTTGAGGTCCTCGCGGGCGTCCTTCACGTCGTCGCTCTCATTCGCCTTCTGCATCGCGGCCTGGAGCCGCTTCATTTCCTCCGCAGTGAGCGGAGGGCGGGGCATTTCCGGACGGCGGTTGTCGTTCCGGAAGTCGCCGTCGCGGGGCTGTTCCGGACGACGTTCGTCGCCGCGTACGTCGCCGTCGCGGGGAGGCTGGGGGCGGCGGTTGTCGACCCGGGGACGGTCTCCGTCACGGGGTTCGGGGCGGGCGGCTTCCTCGGCCGCAAACAGGGCCAG
>JBJTIX010000294.1:0-2611 GCA_046095205.1 Opitutia bacterium | reverse complement strand
GCCTTCGAAGGGCCAGTCGACGTTCACGAGGCGCGAGAGCTTCTTGACCGCGGCTTTCTGGGCGGCGTGCCAGGCCTTGCCGTAGGCGGTGGCGCGTGCCGCGACCTTTCCGGCCGAGGGGACGAGGCGGGCGTCGAGCCTGCTCCAGCGTGCATGCGTCGGGTCGGCGTTCTCACCGGGCCGGCCGACTTGGCAGGCTGTCACGTCGGCCTCCTTCAGCCATGCCCGCAACACCTTGCTGGTCGGCAACGGGCCGATGATCACGGCCCACTTGGGCCGAAGGGAGCCGGCGAGACGCCTGTCGCGAAGAATGAGGTCGTAAGCGGATACGATCCTGCCCGTGTCGGCGAGGTCGCCGCGCAGCGTGCCGGCGCCGTCGGCCAAGATCGGCCATCCGGTGCGCCTGGAAAGTTCAAGCACGGCCTGCGTGTCCTCCTGACGGTCACGCAGCGCATGCGGGCCGACGACGATGACGCCCCGCTCGCCGGCTGGTTGCAGGAAGGTGGCGAGTACCATGGCCGGGAGAGGCGCTCCGTCCTGCATCCAGTTGGTCAGAAGGCCGACCGTCGAAACTGCGGTGAATTTCTCGAGGTCGAAGCCCTTGGGCGCCTTGAACCCCTTCTCGGGCTCGGAGGGCGGCAGGGGGTCGCGGAAGGGCAGGTTGAGGTGCACCGGCCCGGGCAGGGGGCCTTGCGCGCGCTGCCAGGCGTCGACCAGGAGCTGACGCCAGTGGCGGAGCAGGTCGAGGTCCGCTCCGGGCACGGCGGCTTCGGTCGACCACACGGGGTAGGCGCCGAAGATGCCGTTCTGGGCGATGGTCTGTCCCGAATGACACTCCCGCAGTTCCGGCGGACGGTCGGCGGTCAGGACGAGCAGCGGCGTGGCCGACATGCGTGCTTCGACGACGGCGGGCAGGTAGTTGGCGGCGGCGGTGCCGGAGGTGCAGAGCAGGGCGGCCGGTCGACGCGTGGCCTTGGCGATGCCCAGGGCGATGAACCCGGCCGAGCGCTCGTCCAGTGCCACCGTCGTCTGGATGCCAGCTTCATCTGCGAAGGCTGCGGCCATGGGGGTCGAGCGCGAGCCGGGCGAGATCACCACGTGGGTGAGGCCGAGTCGACGAAGGGTGCGCACGCCGACGCTCGCCCAGAGGGCGTTGGTGTTGGCGGGACGGAAGGCCTTGGCCATGCCCCTCCATCCAACCGCAAGCTTCCGTCGGGGCAAGGCGAGTATGCCCTTGGCGGTGTTGCCAGCGGCAAATGCACGACTTTGATGGGGTCCATGGAGCTGTTCGTCCATCTCCTGCCCCTTTTCATCGCCCTGGCGGTCGCGGTCATCCTCGTCTGGGCGGTGTGCGCAGGGATGTCCTTCGCGGTCGACGGCTCCCACGTGCGGGTGCGCATGTGCGGCTTCACGGTCCGCAAGGTCGCCCTGGCCGACATCGAATGGGCCGACCGCCGCTGGGATTTCTGGAACGAGCACTACGCGGTCTCGCTGCGGCCCTCGCGGGTCGTGCGCCTTCGGCGCCGCACGGGCCTGTTCCGCAGCTTCATCATCACGCCCCCGGACGCCGATTCCTTCGTCGCCCTGCTCCGGGAGCGCGGCATCGTCATCCGTCCATGAGGTCCATCCCGCTCCTGCTCCTCGCGGCGTTCATCCCGGCCTGCGTCGCTTCGGCCGACGACCAGCCGGCCTTCTTTGCGATGGACACGGCGGCGCGTCTGGCGCCCGCCGAGAACGCGGCTCTGCTTTCACGGCTCGGCTACGCCGGGCTCGGCGGGCGTCCGTCGTCGGCCCGCGGTCACGCAGAGGCCCTGCGGGCGAAAGGGCTCAGGTTCCATAACGCCTACCATGTGGCGCGCATCGACGCCCGGACCGATGTGCTGCCCGCCGACCTGGTCCGGGCCGTCGACGAACGTGCGGGCCTGGACGCCACGCTCTGGCTTGCGATCCAGAAGGTCGAGCTCGGCGATGCCTCCGCCGCCCGGCCGGCGGAGCTGGAACGCGAGGCCGCCGTCGACGCAACCCTGCGTCGTCTGCTCGCCTATGCCGGCCCGCGCAAGGTACGCCTCTCCCTCTACCCGCACACGAATTTCTGGGGCGACCGTTTCGAGACCTGCCTGCGCGCCGTTGAGCGCGTCGACGACCCCCGTCTGACCGTCACCTTCAATCTCTGCCATTGGCTGAAGGTCGAAGGAGGACAGTCCGACCCGCTGCCCCTCATCCGTCGGGCGGGTCCCCGGCTCGAGTTCGTGACCATCAACGGCGCCGACGCCGGCGACACCGCGAAGATGGGCTGGGACCGGCTCATCCAGCCCCTCGGCCGCGGCACTTATGACGTCGCCGCATTCGTCCGCAATGTACGCACCGCCGGCTACCGTGGCCCCTTCGGCTTCCAGGGCTTCGGGATCAAGATGGAGCCGGAGCCGCTCCTCACCGAGACCATGGCCGCTTGGAAGAAGATGGGGAGGTAGGGCGGGGTAGGGATAGGAATAGGGACTGGGGCAGGGCTAGGGCTAGGGATAGGGCTAGGGCTGGGGCTAGGGACAGGGCCGGATCAGGAAACGCAAGAGATGCTCTGTTGATCGAGGCACGGAGACAGGGACTTCGGCCC
>JBJTIX010000293.1:0-10079 GCA_046095205.1 Opitutia bacterium | reverse complement strand
GCTTGCCTCCGGCGAAGACGTCGAAGCACGTCACCGACTCGAGCGCGAACTCCTTGCCGGCGGCCTTCGTCGCGGTCTCGGGCGGTCTCTGGCAGGAGGGCCATGCCTCCGCGCTCGGCGACCGCGCCCGCTCGCTCGACGGCGCCGCGGGCGTGCTCGACCTCCGCTGGACGCGTTCGCTCGGGCTGCGCGGGCCCGTCGTCGCCGGCGAGGCGCTCATCCCCCGCGCCGCCCTGCAGGAGGCCCGCCGCAGCCCGCGCCTCGCGGCCTTCTCCTCCTGCCCGCCCGTCACCCGCGCCGTCTCGGTGGTCGTCCCCGTCGCGGTCGCCGCCTCCGAGGTCGAATCGCGCGTCCGCCAGGCCGCGACGAAGGCCGCCGGCAAGGAGTTCGCGCTCGAGTCGGTGACGTGCTTCGACGTCTTCGCCGGAGGCAAGCTGCCCGCGGGCTCCCGTTCCTTCGCCTTCGAGATGCGCTGGCGCCACGCGTCCCGCACGCTCACCGACGACGAGGCCGCCAAGGCGCTGGAGTCCGTGATGTCCGCGCTGGAGAAGGGGGCCGGCTGGACGGTCCAGCGCTGAGCATGTCCGAAGGCTTCGACATCCGTCACCTCGCCAAGCTGGCCCGCCTGCGCCTGACGCCGGAGGAGGAGGCGCTCTACGCCTCGCAGCTGGGTTCGGTGCTGGGTCACTTCCGCGCGCTCGCCGAGGCCGACCTTCCGCCCGCCGCCGACGAGGCGCGCGCGGTGGCCGAGGGCGCCCTGCGCTCCGACGAGCCCGGCCCGGTGCTCGGTCCTGATGCGGTGACCCGCGTCGCCCCCTCCTCCAAGGACGGACAGGTCTCCGTCCCGAGGGTCGTGGACGACGAGTCCTGACCGCCATGGCCGACGCGATCCATCTGCTCGCCGCCGCCGAGATCTCCCGCCGACTGGCCGCGGGAACGCTCACCTCCCGCGCGGTGGTCGACGCGCTGCTGGCGCGGCTCGGGACCGTGGACGCGCGCGTCGGGGCCTTCCTCTCCGTCGACGCGGCGGACGTACGCGCCCAGGCCGACGCCTCCGACGCCCGTCGCCGCTCGGGCGGTGCGCTCGGCCCGCTCGACGGCATCCCGGTCGCGATCAAGGACAACGTCGCCGTCAAGGGCCAGCCCCTGACCTGCGCCAGCCGCATGCTGGCTCCGCTGGTCTCTCCCTACGACTCGCATGTCGCCGAGCGCCTGCGCGCGGCCGGAGCGGTGCTCTACGGCCGGCTCAACATGGACGAGTTCGCGATGGGCTCCTCCACCGAGAACTCCGCCTTCAAGCGCACCTGCAACCCCTGGGACCTCGGCCGCATCCCCGGCGGCTCATCCGGCGGCAGCGCCGCGGCCCTCGCCGCCGGCCTCGTGCCCCTCGCCCTCGGCTCGGACACCGGCGGATCCATCCGTCAGCCCGCTTCCCACTGCGGCGTCGTCGGCCTGACGCCCACCTACGGTCTCGTCTCCCGCTTCGGCCTCGTCGCGTTCGCCTCCTCGCTCGACCAGATCGGGCCCATGGCCCGCACGGTCGAGGACTGCGCGATGCTGCTCGACGTCATCGCCGGCCCCGACGCCCGCGACATGACCTGCCTCGCCGCCGAGGACCGTCCGGCGGCGTCCGTCCCCGACGCCCGCGGGCTCCGCTTCGGGATCCCGCGCGGCTTCCTCGGCTAGGGCGTGGCGCCCGAAGTGTCCGCCGCCGTCACCGCCGCGGCCGACTTTTTCCGCTCCCAGGGATGCGCCGTCTCCGAGGTCGACCTGCCTTCCGCCGACCTCGCCGTCCCCGCCTACTACGTCGTCGCCACCGCCGAGGCCTCCTCGAACCTCGGTCGCTACGACGGCGTGCGCTACGGCCACCGTTCGAAGGATGCGCCCACGCCGGTCGACATGATGGTCAACAGCCGCTCGGAGGGCTTCGGTCCCGAGGTGAAGCGGCGCCTCCTGCTCGGGACCTTCGTGCTGAGCGCCGGCTACGCCGACGCCTACTACGTCCGCGCCCTCCGCGCCCGCGCCAGGATCCGTGCCGAGCACCTCGCCGCGCTGGCCGGCGTCGACGCGCTGCTCACCCCGACCGTCCCGGGACCGGCCTTCCGTTTCGGCGAGAAGTCCGCCGACCCCCTCAGCCTGTATCTCGAGGACATCTTCACCATCCCGGCCAACCTCGCGGGCCTCCCCGCGGTGTCCGTGCCGTGCGGACTGGCCGGCGGACTCCCCGTCGGCCTCCAGCTCGTCGGCGCTCCGCTCTCCGAAAGACGCCTGCTGGCGGCCGCCTCGCTCTTCGAGGGCGCCCACGCCTTCGCCAACCGCGTCCCCCTCGCATGAGCTCGCCCGTGCCAGAAGGATGGGAGGTCGTGATCGGCCTCGAGGTGCACATGCAGCTGCGCACCCGCGCCAAGGTCTTCGCGTCCGCCCCCTGGGGCTTCGGACAGGAGCCCAACGCGCAGGTCGACGCCGTCGTCCTCGGGCTGCCCGGCACGCTTCCCGTCGTGAACCGCGAGGCCGTGGAGCGCGCCATCCTTCTCGGCCTGGCCGTGGGCGCCGAGATCCCCGAGGTCTGCGCCTGGGACCGGTAGAACTACTTCGACCCGGACAACCCGAAGAACTACCAGCTCACCCAGAAGGACCGCCCGGTCGTCGTCGGCGGTTCCGTCGAGATCGAGCTGCCCGGACCCTCCCGCAACGTCATGGGCGAGCACCGCTCCATCCGCCTGCATCACGCGCACCTCGAGGAGGACGTCGGCAAGCTCAGCCATTCCGGCGGCGGTTCGCTCGTCGACTACAACCGCGCCGGGGTGCCGCTGCTCGAGATCGTGACCGAGCCCGACCTCCGTTCCGCCGCCGAGGCCGAGGCCTTCCTGCGCGCGCTCGTGGCCCTCGCCACGCCGGCCGGCGGCGCCGCCTGCGACAGGGAGACGGGCCAGCTCCGCTGCGACGCCAACGTCTCCGTGCGCCGGACGGGCGAGGCCCGCCTGGGCACCCGCACCGAGACCAAGAACCTCAACTCGATCTCCGGCGTGCGCGACTGCATCCTGCACGAGACCCTGCGGCAGGTCCGCGAGCTCGAGGCCGGCCGCGCCATCGTCCAGGAGACCCGCGGCTGGAACGCCGAGCAGGGCAGGGGGTACGTCCTCCGCGACAAGGAGGACGCGCACGACTACCGCTACTTCCCCGACCCCGACATCCCGCCGCTCCGCATCTCGCGCGCGACGGTCGAGCGCCTGCGCGCCTCGGTGCCCGAGGCCCCCTACGACCGCCAGCGCCGGTACGTCGAGCGTCTCGGCCTCCCCTTCACCGCCGCCTCCGTGCTCGTCGCCGACCGCGGGCTGGCGGAATGGTTCGAGGCCGCCGTCGCGGCCCATCCGGCGGGCGCGCCCGCCCTGGCGAACCTCGTCGTCAACGACCTCCTGCGCGACCTCTCCGCCGCCGTCCCGCCCGTCCCCCTCTCGGCCTGCCCCATCCGGCCTTCCGCGCTGGCCGGCCTCGTGAAGCTCACCGACGAGGGCGTCATCTCGAAGCAGCAGGCCAAGGAGGTCTTCGCCGAGATGTTCCGCACCGGGCAGGAGGCGGGCGCGATCGTCGACGCCCGCGGCCTGCGTCAGAACAGCGACACCGGCGAGCTCGAGCGGATCATCCGCGAGGTCGTGGCCGATCCCGCCGTCGCGAAGTCCATCGCCGAATACCGCGCGGGCAACGAGAAGGCCATCAACGCGCTCAAGGGGCCCATCATGAAGCGCACCCAGGGCAAGGCCAACCCCGTGCTGGTGGACCAGCTCCTCCGCCGCGTCCTCGGATGAGCCAGCGCGAGCTTCCTCCGCCCTGGACCGCCGGCCTGAGGGCCGTGCGGGACAACTTCGTCCCGCTCCTCATCATCCTCGGCTTCGCCACGGCGCTCGCCGTCAGCTACTACCGCGTGGAGGCCGTGCGCGTCTCGCTCGACCGCATCGGTGCGCTGAACGTCCGCTCCCCGCTCCTGTTCGCCGCGGTTTGGTCCTCGCTCTCCGCGGGTCTCGTGCCGTGGTGCTTCCGCATGGTCTTCCCGCGGCTCCGCCCCCGCCACCCCCTTCCGGACCTCGTGCACTGCCTCGTCTGGTGGGCGCTGATGGGGATGCTCATCAGCGGGTTCTACGCCCTGCAGGCCCGCTGGTTCGGCGAGGAGGCCACGCTCCGCGCGGTGAGCCTGAAGGTCGCCGTCGACATGCTCGGCTTCACCGTGTTCATCGGCGCGCCGCTGCAGGCCATCTCGCATCTCTGGAAGGACTACGGCTGGGACTTCGCGCGCCTGCGGGCGGCCATGGGCCCCGGCTGGTACCGGCGCCTCGTGCTGCCCAACCTCCTGCCCAACTACTGCGTCTGGCTGCCCGGGACGTTCATCTTCTATTCGCTCCCGACCTCGCTGCAGCTGGTCGTGGCCAACTGCATCGGCTGCTTCTGGGCCCTGATGTGCGCGCGGATCGCGGCCCACTCGGGGTCCGACTGCCGCTGAGGCCAGCCGCCGCTTGAAAAGACCGGACCGTTGGACGACCCTACGCCCGTGCCAGACCTTTTCGGAGAGATCGAGCCCGGCGTGGCCGAGGTCGTGCCTTTCGACGGCGGGGCCCGGGCCTACTCCTATTCGGTCCCGGCCGCGCTGAAGGGCGTGCTCCGGCCCGGGCATCTCGTGCGGGTGCCCCTCGGCGGACGCACCAGTCTCGGCGTCGTGTGGAAGTGTCCGGCGGAGCCGCCGCCCGCCGCCCGTCTGCGGAGCATCATCCTGCTCGAGCACGAGCAGCCGGTGATGACCCCCGACTGCTGCCGTCTGGCGGAGTGGATGGCGGGCTATTACGGCTGCGGCCTGAACTCGGTGCTCGAGACGCTCCTGCCCGCCGCCGTGCGCAAGGGCGTGCGCCCCGTGCTCCGGCGGACCCTGACGCTCGCCAGGCCTCCCGATGCGGAGGCCCTGGCCAAGCTGCGCCGGCGGGCGCCGCGACAGGCCCAGCTGATCGACTTCCTTTCCGCGCAGCCGGGCCCTTCCGACCGGTCGAAGGCCGTTAACGGGCTGGGCCTCTCGCAGCAGGCCGTCGACGCGCTCATCAAGTCCGGCGTCGTGGCCGAGGAGTCGAGCGTGATGCTGCGCGTCGCCTACGACGATCCCTTCGCGGAGGCCGAGGGCGTGCCGTCCGAGGGCCACGTCCTGAATCCGCAGCAGGCTTCCGCCGTCGCCTCGGTCGCGGCCACCCTCGATTCGCGCGCGTTCCGCACCCACCTGCTGCACGGAGTGACCGGATCGGGCAAGACCGAGGTCTACGTCTCGCTCATCCGCAAGGTGGTCTCCGAGGGCGGCTCCGCGGTCTTCCTCGTGCCCGAGGTGGCGCTCACCCCCCAGACCGTCGGGCTGCTGCGTTCGCGCCTCGCGGACCTCGGGACCAAGGTCGTCGTCTGGCACAGCCATCTTTCGGCCGGCGAGCGCTTCGACGCGTGGATGGCGATGTCGATGGGGCAGGCCAAGGTGGTGGTCGGGGCCCGGTCCGCGGTCTTCGCCCCGCTCGCCGACCTGCGCCTCATCGTGGTCGACGAGGAGCACGAGGCCTCCTTCAAGCAGTCCGAGACCCCCATGTACCACGGACGCGACGTGGCCGTGATGCGCGCCTCGATGCTGGGCGCGGCCTGCGTGCTCGGTTCCGCGACGCCCTCGCTCGAGACCTGGCGCAACGCCTCGGCCGGCCGCTACGCCCTCGACTCCATGCCCGCACGCGTGGACGACCGCCCCATGCCCGCCTTCCGCATCGTCGACATGCGGCGCGAGGTCCTGCACGCCAAGGGGCAGCACATCCTTTCGCGCGAGCTCGTCGACGCCCTGCGCGAGCGGGTGGCCCGCAGGGAGCAGGCCATCCTCTTCCTCAACCGCCGGGGGCATTCCCGCTCCCTCGTCTGCCCCGACTGCGGCGCGGCCGTGCAGTGCCCGCGCTGCAGCGTGTCGCTCACCCTCCACCGCACCGACGACACCGCGCGTTGCCATCTCTGCGACCACCGCGAACCCGCGCCCGTGGCGTGCCCCGCCTGCCGTTCGCCCAAGGTCCGCTGGAAGGGCTACGGCACCCAGCGCGCGGAGGAGGTCCTGGCCCAGCTCTTCCCGCGCATGAAGGTCGCGCGACTGGACGCGGACACCATGGGGCGCAAGGACCTGTTCCGCAAGGTGCTCTCGGATTTCCGCGCCGGCCGGCACGACGTCCTCCTGGGCACCCAGATGATCGCCAAGGGCCTCGACTTCCCGCGCGTCACGCTGGTCGGCATCCTCGACGCCGACCTCTCGCTCCAGATGCCCGATTTCCGCGCGCCCGAGCGCACCTTCCAGCTGCTCACGCAGGTGGCCGGCAGGGCGGGGCGGGGCGACCTGGAGGGCGTCGTGCTGGTGCAGACCTTCCAGCCCTCCTCCGACCCCGTGCAGTTCGCCAAGCGTCTGGACTACGCGGGCTTCGTTTCCGCCGAGCTCGAGCGCCGGGCCGAATTCGGCTATCCGCCCGACCGCCACCTCGTCCGCCACCTCTTCCGCGGCCGCAACGCCGAGAAGGTCGCCTTCGTCGCCGAGGCCTGGGTCAAGGAGCTGGAACGCCTCCATCCGGGCGTCGCCGAGATCCGGGGTCCCGCCCCCTGTCCGTTCGAGAAGGTGCAGGACCAGCACCGTTTCCACGTCTGGTACCTCGTGCCCGCCGTGAAGCCGCTCCTCGCCGCCGTGCTCCCGCTCAGGGCGAAGTTCCTGCGGGACGCCGACGTGACCGACGTGCTCGACGTCGATTCGCAGGACTGCGCCTGACCGCCCCCGGGGCCGGCGTCAGCGCGTCACCACCAGCGCTTGCGCTTCATCCAGAGGACGATGCCGAGGGCCGTGAGGCCGATCGTGCTCCAGGCCAGCAGGTAGCCGTACTTCCTGCCCCACTCCGTGTGGATCTCCGGCATGAACTCGAAGTTCATCCCCCACACCCCCACGAGGAACGTCAGCGGGATGAAGACCGAGCTCATGACCGTGAGCACGCGGACCACCTCGCTCGTCTTGCGCTCCTGCTGCGTGTGGTGGTACTCCTGCAGGTCCTGCAGCACCATGCGGGCGTGCTCGATGCGGTCGGCCGCGCGGATGGCGTGGTCGTAGAGGTCGCGGAGGTAGATGTCCAGGGTGGCCGGGAGCAGCGGGTGCTCGTAGTGCTCGAGCACGCTGACCATGTCCTTGAGCGGCTGGGCGAGGCGGCTGAGGCGCACGACCACGCGCTTGAGCCGGTAGACCTCGTTGAGGTCCCAGTCGTCCGTGCCCTTCAGGATGGAGTCCTCGAGCTCGGTGATGGCGTCCTCGATCTCCTCCGTCTGGTAGAGCAGCCGGTCGACCAGCGTGTCGAGGAGCGAGTAGAAGAGGTAGCCCGCGTGCCACTTGCGGATGTTGCCCTTGTTCTCCGCGATGCGCCGCTCCACGGCTTCGAAGACCTTCTCGTCGTTCTCGTGGAAGGAGATGACCCAGTTCTGCGCGGCGATGACCGAGATCTGCTGGCCGCGGGGCGTGTCCTCGTCCACGCCGATGCGCACGGCGCGCGCGACCGCGAGGATCTTGTCGCCGTGCTCCTCGAACTTGGGGCGGGACGTGCTGGTGAGGATGTCCTCCTGGGCCAGCATGGGGATGTCGAAGAACGCCCCGACCACGTGGACCACCTGCGGGTCGGTTATGCCCAGCACCTGGATCCAGACCATGCCCGGGCGGCCGGCGTAGCGGCCGATCGAGTCGAGGTCGGAGAACTCCTCCATCCGGCAGGAGTTCTCGTCGTAGCAGTGCACCCGGAAGCGCGTGGGCGTGGAGGACTCGAAGGGGGAGGCGGCCGGCAGCTGCCCCGGCGCCCGGCCGATCTCGGTGTCGTCGAAGGCGGCCTCGCCGGGGAGGGGGTTGGCGGGGTGCTTCAGGCCCAGTTTGCGGCGCAGGTCGTCCAGGCGGCGTTCAATGAAGGAACGGGCCCGCTCCTTGTCCTTCTCACGCCTCTCCTGATGGCGGCTCATCCGTCCATCATCCCGGACGGGCCGTCCGAAGTCAACGGCAGGACACGCCCCCTCAGCCCTGCGTCCGCTTGCGACCCCTGCTGTTCAGGCGACCGTTGCGGCCGATGCCCTGGGCCTCGGTCTTGCCCTGATGGACTTTCTGGAAAAGGTTGTTGGAGTTGGTCACCCCGAGGCAGTAGAGGAGCGCGGCCAGGTCTTCAGTGTCGCGCTTCGTGGCGATCCCGGCCTGCACGATGGCCCGGGCCACCGCCCGGTGGAAGTTGGCCGGGCTGATGTCGAGCTCGTCTCCGCCGAGCCGGACCCAGATCTGGGTGCGCAGCGCGGTGGTGCAGTTGCCCCGCTTGGCATGCACCTCCCTGATTCTTTGGAGTAGCTGGGCCGAGGTTTCGGAGCCCCGGGGGGAGTGGCCTTCGGACATGCTTCGGCGGTTGGTTGGACGCAGGCGTTTCTGTGCGATAAACCCCCTCGCCGAAAGAAAAGAAAGCGGGTTCCGCAAAGTATTATATTCTTATAGGGAACGTCCGGCCCGGCATCCCGGGGTGGTGGTCGCGACAGGACTTGAACCTGTGACTTCTGCAATGTGAATGCAGCGCTCTAACCAACTGAGCTACGCGACCGTCACCCGGGCCGTCCTAGATGGCGGCGCGGCCCTCGCCGGGCAAGCCTGATTTGGCCCGACGCTTGCCATCCCTGGGGTCCGCCGTTCATTTTCGGGCATGGAAGCGAACGCACCCGCGGCTCCGCGCGAGGCCGATGAGCGGCTGATCCGGCTGACGTCCTCGGCCGGCGGCAAGGTGCGCTCGCTCCAGGAGAGGGAGGCGGGCTCCGGCTTCCTCCGCGTCGCCATCTCGGGCGGCGGCTGCAACGGGCTGTCCTACCGCCTGCGCTTCGCCGCCGCGCCCAAGGCCGGCGACATCCTGGTCCGCAGTTCGGGGATCGAGGTGCTCGTGGACCCCAAGTCGGCCCTTTACCTCAAGGGCACGGTGCTCGACTACTCGGACAAGATGATCGGCGGAGGCTTCAAGTTCTCCAATCCCAACGCGAAGGCCAGCTGCTCCTGCGGGGAGAGCTTCTCGCTCTAGCCTGAACGGCTACGCACCGGGCTCCGTCCCCGGCCCTGGGCTGCGTCTCGTGCCCGCGGGTCGGCCGACCGGCGGACCGGCTGCTTCCTTCCCTTGCCAACGTCCCGGCCCGCCCCCTACTTGTCCTGCGTGTTCAAGCTCCTGAAGACCGACACGACGTCGGCGGCTCGGCTCGGCGTCCTGCAGACCCCCCACGGGGAGGTCAGGACGCCCGTCTTCATGCCGGTGGGCACCCAGGCCACGGTGAAGGGACTCACGCCCGGGCAGGTCGAGGAGACCGGCGCCCAGATCCTGCTCAGCAACACTTACCACCTCAACCTCCGCCCCGGCCGGGAGATCGTCGCGGCGGCCGGCGGGCTCCACAAGTTCATGAACTGGAACCGGCCCATCCTGACCGACAGCGGAGGGTTCCAGGTGTTCTCCCTCGCCAAGCTACGGCAGGTCACGGACGAGGGCATCCATTTCAGCTCGCACCTCGACGGCAACCGGCTGTTCCTCGACGTGAAGGACTGCTTCGACATCCAGGACAAGCTGGGCTCCGACATCGCCATGGTGCTCGACGAGTGCCCGCCCTATCCCTGCGAGCGCGGGGCCTGCGAGGTGGCCGTTACGCGCTCGATCCGCTGGGCCAAGGAGATGCTCGCGCTCGCGAAGGAGCGCGGGTTCCTCGCCTCCGGCCGGCACCTGTTCTGCATCAACCCGGGCTCGGTCTACGACGACCTGCGCGTCCGTTGCGCCGAGGAGCTCGGCGGGCTCGACGTCCCCGGGCACGCGATCGGCGGCGTCAGCGTGGGCGAGCCCGAGGAGCACATGCTGCACCAGGTCGGTCTGGTGGGCCGGCACGGGGGCGCGTTCACGCCCGATGGACCGGTCAACCTGAAGCACCTCCGCTACAAGGAGGACCACCGGCCGCTGGTCGAGGGGCTCGACAACTACGCCTGCCGCAACTTCTCGCGCGCCTACCTGCGCCACCTG